>CALGKL010000115.1 GCA_937930495.1 uncultured Gloeocapsa sp. | reverse complement strand
GGTTATGGTACGATCTAAAATTGGTTTCCCGTATTTGGTCTCCCCAATCTGTAAAAAGGGTGTTTCTGGGGTGGCTTGGATATAATTACCCTGAGGGTAGATCAGATATAATTGTGGTTCTTCTCCTTTGATTTGTCCCCCCAGTAAGAAGTTACAATGATAGTCTATTTTGTCTTTTTCTAACCAAGGACGGTCTAATTCTTGAATTTCCCGACTTTTATTGCCAATATATCGGGCTAGATCGTAAAGATGAGCAAAGCTATAGAGATTCTCGGTTTCTTCATTTTTGATATCCCTTTTTAATCTACTAATTACTCCTTGACTAATGGAGAGATTCCCCGACGTACAAATCACTATCACCCTTTCCCCAGGGATCGTAAAATCAAAGAGTTTCTTATAAGCTGAAATATAATCTACTCCAGCATTGGTACGAGAATCTGCACCCATCACAATGCCAAACTGATTAATAATTCCTAAACAATAGGTCATAGTAACTTAGCTTAAAATTAAAATAATTATAGTCTGATTTAAACAATATGCTGGAGTTTCTGCGCACTCAATTCTATTATCTCGAACAATTTGCTAATCAATTGGTCTCTCAACAACTAAATCATTTAAATATCTTGAGTGTCGGCATAATTTTATTAGCGGGATTGTTGACGAGTTTGAGTCCTTGTATGTTATCTATGTTACCGATTACCCTAGGTTATATCGGTGGTTATCAAAACCAAAATAGGATACAAGCTACTCTTCAATCTCTCTGGTTTGCTTTCGGTTTGGCTACTACTTTGGCTTTGTTAGGAGTTATCGCCGCTTCTGTGGGTAGAGTTTATGGACAAATTGGCTGGGGTTTACCTTTAATAGTCAGTGCGATCGCTATTATTATGGGTCTCAATCTCTTAGAAATTATCCCTCTACGCTTTCCTTCCTTGGGAACAACTGACTGGATTACTCCTGATTTTCCACCGGCGCTACGTTCCTATTTATTGGGTTTAACTTTTGGCTTAGTAGCTTCTCCCTGTAGTACTCCAGTTTTGGCTAGTCTTTTAGCTTGGGTAGCTAGTACCGGGGATTTACTATTAGGCGTCTGTTTATTATTAACCTATACCATAGGTTATGTTGCTCCTTTGGTACTAGCGGGAAGTTTTGCTGGTGTTTTGACCCAATTTTTAAATCTGCGTCGCTGGTCCGGTTGGATTAATCCAGTCAGTGGTATTTTATTATTAGGATTTGGGACTCTATCTTTTCTCTACCGCTTACCCAATCTTATCTAAACAGGTTTAGAAGCAATCCAGTATTTACTAGCAAAGTGGGTTTGGGTTTCGATCTTCTCAAAACCTACTTTGGTCAGTCTGGCGGTGAGATCATCGGTGATATAACTTCTGTAATAGGGTTCGTGAAAAGTAATCGAGAAGTTATTTAACATATCCGTAAACTCAGGGTGGTCCTCGAGTTGGATCGAATCAGCGATGACCATCACTCCACCTGGAGTCAAAACCCGATAACATTCGGAAATAACCCGTTGACGCACTTCTGGTGGTAATTCGTGGAATAAAAAGACGTTGGTCAACCCGTGGAAATAGTTATCTTGATAGGGTAATTCTTCCGCGTTGGCTTGAATTAATTGGGGTAATTCCCCTAAAGAAAGTAACTGATTCGCTTTGCGTAGATAAGCGGGAGATAAATCTACTCCAAATAGGGAAGCTTGGGGAAAAGCAGCGCGAATCATTTTCAGAGTTCTTCCTGTAGCGCAGGGAACATCTAAAATTCGATATCTGGGAGTATCTAAAGCTGCTAATCTCTGTTTGAGAGGTTTTAAAACTCTCCTTCTCATCGCGTCAGTCGCACCATTAAACAGTAAATCTACTTGTAAATCGTAGAGATTGGCTGACTCATCACTCAAATAACCATTGGTTTGATAGTGAAAGTTCTGTAGATAGTACTTTGGATAACCACTTTGATTAATATCAGGGCTAAATTCTTGATAGGCTTTTTGATTGACTCTTTGCCAAATTGAGGGTAAGTCTAACCACACATTGGGATAATAGCGAAAAAATTCGTCCCAAGGATTGTCAAATAATAGACTCTCAGGGTAGATTCCTTCTTTTGCTTCTTCCCAATCGATATTAATTAAATCTTGTTGACGTTGACGCATCTTGAGGATTGTCTCTGAAGATAAAGGCGTAGCTTTTTCTTCTCTATTGACAATTAAGTTGCCTATGCTACTACTGATTGTTTTATGGGTTATGCTAAAGAGACTTTTCGCTTCTTGAAAGAGTTGGTAAGCGGTTTTACCAAGAGAATCAGGATTTAGTTGTACCTGGTCCAAATTAAATAGTGGTTGCATAGTAAAATGGCAATGTGAAGTTTTATTAACTATTATAAACTAACTGTTATATTAAACATAAGATAGTACTATAGTGCTTACCAAATAATAGTTAAGAGCTTGGTGTATCATAGAAAATAGTATATAAAGATTAAGATTAGCTAATATTTGGCCCAAAATCTATGAAAATATCCCCCTCTAGGAGAATACCTAAACGACAACATTATGAATTCCAAGATAGTGCATTAGGTTTAGTCTCTACCCAAAGCTTTCCTGCTATTGTAGGTACAGCGGATATGATGCTTAAATCAGCAGAAGTAACCCTAGTCGGTTACGAAAAAATAGGAGGAGGTTACTGTACAGCGGTAGTCAGAGGGAAAATATCTGATGTGCGTTTAGCGGTAGAAGAGGGAGCTAAAACAGCAGAAAAATTCGGTCAATTGATATCTCATTTAGTTATACCCCGTCCGATGCCTAATTTGGAGGCTATTTTCCCTATCGGTAGTAAGTTATCAGAAATAGCCCAACAACAAAGAGGTTATAGTCGTTTGAGTAATAATTCGATTGGGTTGTTAGAAACTAGAGGATTTCCTGCTTTAGTAGGTGCCTCTGATGCTATGCTTAAAGCGGCTGATGTACAATTAACTTCCTATGAAAAAATAGGCTCAGGATTGTGTACAGCTATAGTCAGAGGTTCGGTATCTAACGTAGCAGTATCTATTGAAGCGGGAATGAATGAAGCAGAACGCATCGGTAGTCTTAATGCAGTAATGATTATCCCTAGATTATTAGAGGATTTAGAAAAAACCTTACCTATTGCTAGTTGTTGGTTAGAACAACGTCAACCTTTACCCGTACTCCTACCTAATAAAGTGGGTACAGAGCAATTGGTAGAATTACCAGAGGTAGTGAGAGTACCTCTATCGATTGAGTTAGAAGACTAACCTCAAAATTAAAAATAGACTAACTGTGCCTGATGAGAACTATAATTGGAGACTAACTTGAGATCTTTTTGACCAAAGCGTAAGGTAAGAGCAAGACGAGGGCGATCGCTCCGATTAACTAGAGATCTATGTATCAAGCCATCGGTAAATAGGATAAATTCTCCTGGTCGCAACACTACTGGTAAAGCTTGTGCCTCTAATTGGGGAGACAACTCGAAAAACGGGTTACCACTGAAAGGATCTCTCATTTTAACCGGTAAATCTCCAATAATTTTCTCTCCGGGTATGTACTCAAAACCATTATCCGGATTAACTTCTGTTAAAGCGATATAAACGTGAACGGTTTTACCTCCGGTACTAATTAATTTAGGATAGCAATCACGATGCCATAAGGGAATCAGACGTTGAGAAACATTGTTTAGCCATAATTCAGAACGCCATAAAACTAAATCGGGACCTAGATATTCCCTTAATTTCTCTAGTAAGTTAGGATCTGCGCACAGAGATCTTACAACCTCTGAGTCTAAATGTCTCTCCATGTGAAATTGTCCTTGAGAATTTTCTACTAAACGGAGAAAAAAAGAACCCAATCGACCTTTAGACAATGAAACCTTACCTCTTGAGGGTTTAAATGGTAATACTTCCTGGAGAATAACCTCAGTAGCTTTAGAAATAGCCTCAGGAGACAAACTCAAAGGGTAAGGTCCGTGAATGTCCTGATCTTGGGATGTTTTGCACCAATCTAGACTTTTGTCCCATAATTCCTTACTCAAGGCTGAATCATTAGCTAGAGGAGAACATAACATTTCTTTTCCCTGGTAATTCCAAAATTTACCGGTGATTCCTTCCCATCTAGTCCCAGTGGCTAAATCAACGATTCCCTGGGCGCTTTTTTCCCCAGAGATCCCCAATCCCAAATACTTACTCAAACGATGTCCAAGAGTAATATTAGACTGTACAAAACCAGGATGAATACTATTAACGGTTATCCCTGTTTTCCTTAGATTTGGCGATAATTCTTGGGTCAACCATAATAACGACAACTTAGAAAAGTTATAAAAGGGTAAAAAATTAAAGGGAGTTTCCCGACGTAAGCTTGACCAATCCAAGGGTTTAGCCTGTAAAGCTAAATCAGAAGCAATCATCAAGATCCGACCCTTGCTAGAAATTAGGGATTTTTCTAGTAAGAGATAAGTTAACCAAAAATGACCTAAATAATTAGTCCCCCAAATCAATTCAAAACCATCTTTAGTTATCCCTTTTTGGGAAAAAATTCCCCCATTATTAATCAATAAATTCAGAACAATTTGTTGATTCTCCACAAGTTTGACACATTGAGATACAGAATCAAGAGAAGCTAAATCTAGGGGAAAAAAATAAACCTTTTGACTAGTTGCCGATAAATAATTAAGAGCGTTTTGGGCCTTGAGGCGAGAACGACAGGCAATAATCACGCTCCAACCTTTCTCGGCTAAAGTTTTCGCTGTCATTAAACCTATACCAGAATTACCACCGGTAATTAAAGCTATTTTTTCCTCAGATGTTCGAGACATTGATAATTAGTTATAATTGCAGAAATTCTTAAAAGAAAATCATTTTTATTATCTAATTATGACACAAATTTTCCCTAATTAAAACTGGAGTTTAATTCCTCAAAATTTTAAGGATATAACTGTTAATAACCTTAGTTCTCCAATCGGCAAATTGTGAAGAATTACCTAATGACGATATATAGCATCAGCAACCCGACAAACATCACTCATTTCCCTAACGTCGTGGACTCTTACGATATCTGCACCTTTGGCGATCGCTACACAACAAGCAGCAGCTGTGCCCCAAACCCTTTCTTTGGGATCGGTTTTATTGAGAATATGACCGATAAAGCTTTTCCGAGATGGTCCTACTAAGAGAGGAGTTTCTAAGTTCTTGAATTCCTCTAAATGACGCAGAATTTCTCGATTTTGGTCGTAGTTTTTGGCAAAACCAATACCAGGGTCAATAATTAAATGCGATCGCTCAATTCCTGTGGAGACAGCAGTATGGATTCTCGCTGCTAAAAAAGCCTTGATTTCCCCGATTAAATCGCCATACTCGGTCAATTGTTGCATAGTTTGGGGAGTACCGCGACTGTGCATGATAATTATCGGTACACCCAGATTAGCTACTACCCTAAACATATCGGGATCGGTAGTACCTCCTGAGATATCATTGATCAAATCTGCTCCCGCGGCGATCGCGGCTTGGGCAACTTTAGCTCTGGTAGTATCTACTGAGATAGGAATATCTAATTTTTTACGTAACTCTTTGATTACGGGTATAACCCGCTCAAGTTCGGTTTCCAGGGGGATAATTTCCGCCCCGGGACGGGTGGATTGACCGCCAATATCTAGAAGATCGGCTCCTGATTTGACCAGTTTTTCAGCTTGTGCGATGGCGTCAGAGAGATTATTAAATTCGCCACCATCGCTAAAACTATCAGGAGTAACATTGAGTATCCCCATCAAATAGGTTTTTTGTCCCCAATTAAAGGAGTGATTTCTAATCGTTAAACTAGACAAAAGGAAAGAGTATAATAAAATTTCGTAGTTATTATAGCAGACAAGACAATGACTATTTGGATAAACGAACAGATTGATCCTAGCGGTATAGTATATGCCTGTATCGCCTCTTGTGATGAAGAATTAGCCAAGTCTTGTCATGAATCCTGGCAGGAAGGGTTAACTCCCGAACAAAAACAACAGGGTTGGTTGGCTAATTTGCGGACCGTAGAATCTTGGGATGAAGTCCCGGTAAACGCCTTAAAACTTAACTAGGATTAAAGATATGGAGATATCAGAATTAAAAAAAGAGATCGAAACCATCAGCGCGCGCCTGGGGAAAACCCAGGACTATCTTTGACCTCAATACCCTAACAGCCAAAATCAAAGACTTGGAATATACCGCCTCGAGACCAGAATTTTGGGACAATCCCGAAACCGCCCAAAGCCTACTGAGTGAGTTAAATGAGTTGAAAAATAGCCTGAAAGAGTACGAAAAATGGCAAACTCAGTTAGCAGATACCACGGCGATCGTCGAACTTTTAGAAGTAGAAACGGATCAAAGTTTACTAGAAGAAGCAACAAGTACTTTAGAACTCCTCAAGCAAGAATTAGATCGTTGGGAATTAGAACAACTTCTCAGTGGTCCTTATGACGCTAAAGGCGCTGTTTTGACTATTAATGCGGGTGCAGGAGGTACAGATGCTCAAGATTGGGCAGAAATGTTATTGAGAATGTACACCCGTTGGTGTCAAAAACAAGGTTATAAAGTGCAATTAGCCGAATTATCCGAGGGAGACGAAGCGGGAATCAAATCAGCTACTCTAGAAATCGAGGGACGCTATGCTTTTGGTTATCTTAAGGGAGAAAAGGGAACCCACCGATTAGTCAGGATTTCTCCTTTTAACGCTAATGGTAAGCGTCAAACGAGCTTTGCCGGGGTAGAAGTGATGCCGGCTTTGGGTTTAGAGGCGATTCAAGTGGAGATACCCGAGAAAGATTTGGAAATCACCACTACTCGCTCTGGTGGTAAAGGAGGACAAAATGTTAATAAGGTGGAAACGGCAGTACGTATCCTCCACATCCCCACGGGAATAGCCGTCCGTTGTACGCAAGAACGCTCTCAGTTACAAAATAAAGAAAAAGCCTTGGCTTTACTCAAGGCTAAGTTATTGGTTATCGCTCAAGAACAACGGGCACAGGCGATCGCCGAAATCAGAGGCGATATGGTAGAAGCAGCTTGGGGGAATCAAATCCGTAACTATGTTTTTCACCCTTATCAGATGGTTAAAGATTTGCGTACTAACGTGGAAACCACCGCGGTTGCTGATGTCTTAGATGGTGATTTAGACCAATTCGTGGAAGCCTATCTGCGGACTGTTTAAAAAAGCTTGAGGACAGGTTTTATTGAGGAAATCGCATCTGTAGATAACTGGTTTTTGCCAACTCAGAGGGATTTCCAGTAAATCTCTTGCTCCTGTGATTCCCTGTCCAATAAATAATAACAGGGCAAAACAATTGAGGATAATATGGACATAGCGCCATTTTTGGGAGCGATCCTGATAGATATCTTCAATGATAGCTAGAGAAAAGACCATCAACAAAGTTACAGTTATCCCATAATGGTAATGAGAGATATACCATTCATTGGTACGACGAAATACCCCATCTTGACAACCGAGAATCACTATTCCCATTCCAGTAAGGGTCGCAAAGATAGCGCGCCATCTGACCTGTCTTCCTTTGTACAAGAGTATTAGAGAAGCCAGGGTAAACAGAAAAACCAACACGATAAAAATAACCTGGAAAGGGTTTTCTTGCCAAACTTTTTTCCTGATAATCTGGTCAAAGATAGGATGAGCTAACCCAATTAGAGACAACAGGACAACACTACCAGATAACCAACGTCCAATCTGTACGTGTTCTTTACCTACTACCGGAGGTATTTTACTCTTTTCCTTTTCCTTGGTTTGCAATCTTCTTTGGCGAGTTAGCCAAGCAAAATAGCTAACAATACCAATCAGAGGAAAAACCCAAGCAACAGCTAAAGCAGGATGCACCAGGGAAAGGAGATCTACAGTATTCATGGTATTAAAATAGCTTGTTGTTTGCCCTTATCTTAACAAAGCTATTCTGAATTTTGGCTCAATTACCTAAATTTTCGAGCCTAACTTTTTAGTGATAGAGGTGTAGCAATTTGACTGAGATTGAGTACGTGACCTGCGGTGATTAGATAGGTGGTGGTAGCGATTTGTCCTAATTCTCGCACTAAAGTCCCGAGGCGATCGCGAAATTGCCTACCCAGAGGATAGGAGGGGACTACTCCCCATCCGGTTTCCTCGGCTACTAAAATAATCGTTAAAGGTGATGAGCGGAGACTTGTGATCAATTCTGTTTGGATTTCTTGCCAATTTTGTTCATCTTCTGTCAAAAGATTAGCGATCCAAGTACCTAGGGAATCAACTAAAAGACATGCTGGTGGTTTAGCTTGATTAATAGCTTCGGGTAAAGCCTGAGGTATTTCCCAAGTTTGCCAATTTTGGGGTCTTCGTTGTTGATGGAGAGAGATTCTCTGACTCCATTCTGGGTCCTCTGGAGTTAGTACAGCCGTTGCGATGTAGATAACCCTTTGGTATTGTTGCGCTAGGGTTTCAGCCCATTCACTTTTCCCAGAGCGAGCTGGTCCTGTAACTAAAATAATTTCAGGCATATATAACTAGGGCCGTTGTTCCCGAAAGAATTGATACATATCTGGGAGACGTTGGGTAATAGCAGCGATTTTGAGGTAAATTTTATGGGGAATAGCGGGACTACCGGAGACGATTTCTCCTGCTTTGATGTCGTTGTGAATACCCGCTTGTGCAGAGGCGATCGCACCGTCCCCTATTTTAGCTTGATTAGCTACCCCTACTTGTCCGGCGAGGATTACCCGATTACCTAGGGTTACACCGCCTGCTAAGCCTACTTGTCCTGCTAAAGCACAGTTAGCCCCAAGATGACAACCATGTCCAATATGTACTAGGTTATCTATTTTGGTTTGTTTCCCGATGCGAGTTTCCCCTACCGCGGGGCGATCGATGGTACTATTACAACCTACTTCTACCCCATCTTCGAGAACGGTGACACCCGATTGCTGCATTTTATACCATCCTGTAGCTATAGGAACAAAACCAAAGCCTTCAGCACCGATTACCGCACCACTATGGATGACACAATCTTTACCGATTTGGGTGCGTTCGTGAATCGTACAGTTAGCGTGTAAGATAGAGCGATCGCCTATATTTACTTCTGGATAAATTACGACGTTGGGATGGATACAGACATCATCCCCTAGTTTAACATCCCGTTCAATGACTACGTGAGGACCGATGGCAATATTTTTGCCTAATTTAACCCCTGGAGCAATAACCGCGGTAGGATGAATTTGGGGTTGAGGACGATAGGGTTGATAGAATAAATCAATAACCTGAGCAAAGGTTAAACGGGGTTCACCACTGGTTAACCAAGGAATTTGACGATGAGAAGCGATATCCTGTAAAGCGGGGTCAGGGGGTATAATCAGTGCACTAGCGTTCGTTTTTTCTACCCAATGAGCGTATTTTTTCCCTTCTATATAACTAATAGTCCCTGTTATCGCTTCATCTATAGCAGCTACTGCGATCAGATCTGGATCAATTTCGGGATTATTGGTTAAACTATGTGCTAAATGATTAACTTTAGGGACAATTTGGCTGAATTTCATCTTTTTTTAAATATGGTTGTAAAACTTCAGGAACTTTAATACGGCCATCGGGTTGTTGATAATTTTCTAAGATAGCAGACATAGTCCTACCTACAGCTAAACCCGACCCATTGAGAGTATGGACATACTGTGTCCCTTTTTTCCCCGCTTGTTTAAAACGAATATTAGCCCGTCTAGCTTGAAAATCTGTACAATTAGAACAACTAGATATTTCCCGATATTTACCCATGGATGGTAACCACACCTCTAAATCATAACATTTAGCTGCGCTAAAACCGAGATCTCCCGTACAGAGTTCAATGACTCGATAGGGTAATTTTAACGCTTCCAAGATCGCGCTAGCATCTTTGACCATCTTTTGGTGTTCAACTTCTGAGGTATCAGGGTGAACTATTTTAACCAACTCAACCTTATTAAACTGGTGTAGTCGAATTAAACCCCTAGTATCTTTACCATAACTTCCCGCTTCTCGACGAAAACAGGGAGTATAAGCACAATGTAAAATCGGTAATTGATTCTCTGATAAAATTTCGTCTCGATAGAGATTAGTTAGGGGAACTTCCGCGGTAGGAGTTAACCAGAGATCATCTTCAGCACATTTAAAACTTTCTTCGGCAAATTTGGGTAATTGTCCAGTTCCGGTTAAACTTTTACTGTTCACTAGTATTGGTGGCATGACTTCGAGATAACCCGCAGCGATTTGGCTATCTAGCATAAAATTGATCAAGGCACGTTCTAAAGCTGCACCTATACCGATTAGATTAACAAAGCGACTTTGAGAGATTTTCACCGCTTTGGCAAATTCGAGAATACCTAGTTTTTCCCCTATTTCCCAATGGGGTAAGATCTTGGGGTTAGTATTTTTATATTCCTCTCCCCAGGTGCGGATTTCTCGGTTATCTGTTTCACTTTTACCAATAGGTGTTGATGTACTAGGTAGATTGGGTAATTGTAATAATAAATCTTCGATTTGGGCTTTTATTTCTCTTTCTTGAGGTTCTAATTCGCTTAATTCTGCTTTAATTTGGTTACCCTCGGTTTTTAGTTCTGTAATTTCAGGACTTTGGGGAGTAGCACCTTGTTGCATTTTTTGCCCGATTAGCTTACCAATTTCATTGCTCCGAGATTGTAAACTAGTACGGGTAGATTCTAATTCTAGTTGTGCTTGATCGAGCTTCAGGATTGGTGCTAAATCATAGACTCCTGTGTTAGCTGTCCGCAAGTTTAAGCGATTTTGTACCTCTTCTGGATTATTTCTAATTTGTCTGAGATCTAACACTTATTTTTGACTCCATGATTTAGTTGAAAATTTATTTTAAGGCATTTTCGCTCTATTTGATTAGCCCAAAAAATTGTAGGATATTTTATATTCTCAGCAAATCCTGCAACCATGGTTAGATCAGAACCTGCTCATACCAATATTGCCCAACGAAGACGTCAAGAGTTACGCTGGCGTCGTAATCTTAATTTTTGGCAAGCTACTTGGCGATTAATTTTTTTTAGTAGTTTAACCGCTGGAGCATTTTGGGGGTTAAAGTTACCCTATTGGATGATTCAGAGTAACCAACAAATTCAAGTTACGGGTAATCACTTAATGAGTACAGAGGATGTAGTTTCTCTAATTTCTCTCGATTATCCTGAATATATTTGGCGTCTAGATATTGATGCTCTTATTCAACAGTTAGAAACTAGTCAACCGATTATTGATGCTGAAATTACACGTCAAGTCCTTCCGGTACGTGTTAATGTTTATATTCAAGAAAGACAACCCGTTGCTTTGGTTTTAGCTTCTGAGTTGAATCAACAAACAGCTTCACCTAGTAAAATCTTATTAGGGTTTTTAGATAGAGATGGGGTTTTTATTCCTGAACATTTTTATCGCCATGGCCATGATTTCATTCGACCTACTCTGACTGTAACCGGTTTTACGTCTCAAGATCAGTCTTATTGGAGGCAAATTTTTGCTTTTAGTCAAAATTCGGGAGTGAAAATCTTTGAGGTTGAGTGGCAAAATCCTACGGTTATCATGTTAAAAACTGAGTTAGGGTTATTTTATCTGGGGAATTATCCTACTCAGCT
>CALGKL010000114.1 GCA_937930495.1 uncultured Gloeocapsa sp. | reverse complement strand
AGAATAGCTTGGATCACCCCTAAAGGTTTAGGTAAAAGTAAAATCGTTTCTTTATTACCGAGAGTTTGTTGTTGATTGCTTAAAAGCTCAAGAGTGTGAGCAAAGGGTTGAGTACTACAAATAACCAAGGTTTCTGTAACTCCTAAAGGTTCAGAAATTTTCCAGGTAAAAGAATTATTCGGATTAGGGATAACCCTAGTTTCACCCGGATTAATCCCAGAGGGTAAAGTTGTTTGATGGGGAGGAGGACTGTAGAGGGCGATCGCCTGATTATGGGGTAAGATACTCAATAAGAGAAAATAAATCGCACTATCACCTAGATTGGTCAAACGATATTGAAGGGAATTACCCACAGGGATAGTTGGTAAGAATTGTCCGACATTTTTAGTGGTAACTTTATCCTGTTTACCTCCCGATTGGCTGATTTTTTGCCAAATAATTTGATGGCGTTGGTCAAAAATAGTTAAACTAGCCTCTACTGGTAAACGAGAAGAAGCTTGATTCAGGGTAAGTCTGCTTAATTTAGCTGCTAAAACTACTTCTAATTTAGGAGTCAAACGAGTAACCGCAGATTTAATCGCTTCGTTGACTTCTCCTGTGGTTTTGGGAATCAGACTACCTCCTGGGGTGAATAAACCATAACCCGTTTCGGTTTTTCCTAATAAACAATCAGCCCCTTGTTCACCGAGATTAACTATATTAGAGATTAGATTCAGATTAACCAGTCCACTGGTAGCATCTACTCGTTCAATTCTTTCTAAACTGCTATCTAAAGCGATAACTAATTTGAGATCTTTAGCTAAAACCCTAATATATTCTTGCACCACTTGGCCAACTTCTATGGTTTGAGGGGGATTATCCCCGAGCCAATGAGCATTACCTGTAAATTTATTAATGCTACGAAGTTGTAAATATTGCTCAGATTTTAACCCAGGGATAGTCAATAGAGAATTAACACTATAATTAGCCAAAACCCTAGCAGGTAAACCGAGTAATTTAATTTGGACTTCTTCTGAGACCGAACTAAGATAACCAATAGAGGATAAAGTTTGTTGAGGTTCGAGATAATAAACAAAATCAGAAGCAGTTATCGATTTATTGAGTTGGGGTTGTTGTTGACTCCCCATAATCCTAGCGATATTAGCACTAGTTTGACTCAGACAACTAATTAAATTACTCGGTGGAATCCTTGACCACAGGTATTGAGTGAGATTATAAGTAAATAAACCAGCGCTAAAGTTTGACCAACGTTGTTCCACCGCTAACTGATTTTCCGCTCCCGCGTGTAATAAGAGCGGTTGAAGATTTTTCTTAATGGAAGGGATAGTTAAGCGTACTTGTTCAGCAAAAGCTACCTCTGAAATGTTTTCTGTTTGTTGATTAGGTGGAAGTAAAGAACGAACTTTCAAGTTACCTTGGAATAATTGAGAAGGGGTTAGATAACTCGTATCCAAAACCAGGGTAACCTTATCCGTAGGTAAAGATTGAGCTAATAAAATCAGGGTTTTTTCTAGTAAATTGTTACTAGTGGAGTTATTTTTAGTCGGAAAACTGCTATCTACCGGTACTAAACCAGGGAGTAGAGATTGTTGATTAACTTGATCAGAAATATTGACTAAACTACCATAACCGCTAAAGTGAAAAACCACCACATCGGTGGCTTTTGCTTGTTTAATCAGATGTTCACTAAAAGCGGTTTCGATATTTTCCCTGGTAGCTTCTTTGTCGGTGAGAACGAGAATATCTTCCGGTTGAAAATTAAAACGGTGAATCAACAACTCCCGTTGTAACTCCACATCCGTTAGACAACCATTCAATTGAGGATAATGAGGATATTGATTGATTCCCACCAACAAGGCTAACTTACGGTTAGTAGTTGCAGCGAGAGTTTGAACATAGCGGTTAAATCCAGGTAGGGTGAGTTGACTAGTACCTAGAGTTAGTACAGCTAATCCTGTTTGTTGTAAAAACCGCCTTCGTTCAATTCTCATGCCCACTGTTTGGTTTTTGTGATTACAGCACTTTTAGCATAACAAAAAAAAGCCCGTAACCATTGAAAAGTACGGGAAATTATTAATTAAAGCCCTTTCTCTTGAGATTGCATCGCTTTAGATAATTCTGCGGCCACTTCAGGACGGGAAAATTCAGGAGGTGGTAATTCTCCACGTCGAAGCATTTCTCTTACTTTTGTCCCGGAAAGGTGAATACGATCCTCTTTAGTCGCGGGACTAGTTTTGGTGGTGGCCATTTGTTGGGTTAACTTACAATAAAAAGCGTGTTCAAACATCATCGGGACGATTTCTAACTCTTGGGGTTCAAACTGAGCAAAAATCTTTTGTGCGTCGTAAGTCCCGTAATAATCCCCTACACCGGCGTGGTCTCTACCTACGATAAAATGGGTGCAACCATAGTTTTTACGGATTAAAGCGTGGAAAATCGCTTCGCGAGGACCCGCGTAACGCATCGCCGAAGGATTGATCGCCAGAATAACGCGATCGCGAGGATAATATTTTTCCAGCATAATCTCATAACAGCGCATTCTCACATCAGCGGGGATATCGTCTTCTTTAGTAGCACCGACGAGAGGGTGTAAGAATAGACCATCTACTACCTCCATAGCACATTTTTGAATATATTCGTGAGCGCGATGTATGGGGTTACGGGTTTGAAAACCTACTATGGTTTGCCATCCTTTCTCTTTAAACATGGCTCGTGATTGAACAGGATCTATTTGATAGGAAGGAAACAGAGGATGGGGTTCTCTTGCTAACAACCAAACAGGACCTGCTAAATTAACCGGACCGGATTCATATAAGACTTTAACACCGGGATGTTTATGGTCGTCGGTTAGATAAACGTTAACTGCTTCGTGAGCTTTATTATAGTGATATTTTTGGGTTAGTTCTAAAACACCGATGAATTTACCCTCTGAGTTATCTAGACGTACCCAATTACCCTCTTTCAGGGAGTCGGCGACTTCTTCTGAGACCGAAAGAGTAACCGGTAAAGACCAGGGAAGACCATTAGTCAGACGCATATCTTCAACCACTGTCTCATAGTCTGCTTGGTCCATAAATCCTTTTAAGGGACTAAAACCACCGATGGCGATCATTACTAGGTCAGATTCTGCTCTTTGGTCTAGTTGTACTCTCGGTAAAGAGTCTGCTAACTCCAGAAATTCGGCTCTTTCTGCTGCTGTAGCGATCCGATTGATGAGATGACCACCGTGAGGGGTAATTCCGTCTATATGTGTACTCATACTTTTACTATAATAGTGTCAGTCCTTGCCTATTTTCTCACAACTATGGTTAATTTTCCCCAACAGATTTGTAACTGGATTAATGGTCAAGAAATCCCCTCTCAAAAGGGCGCTTGGTTTACCAAGTTAAATCCCTGTAATGGTCAAATACTCTCTCAAGTAGCTCGCTCTCAAGCTGAGGATGTGGCTATCGCTGTAGAAGTAGCCAGAAAACAACAGGTAGCTTGGTCGGAAATTCCACCGGTTAAAAGGGGGGAAATTCTCCACGATTTGGTGTTGGGATTAAAAGCTAGACAGGAGGAAATCGCTCAAATCGTCGCTGCTGAAACGGGTAAATCTTATGCTTCTGCTTTGGGAGAGACTCAAGGAGCGATCGCTCTTGGTTTATTTTACGCTAGTGAAGGGCAAAGATTATACGGTCGTACTACTACGAGTGCTGTTCCCCACAAACACGCTTTAACCGTTCGTCAACCTTTAGGCGTAGCGGGGTTAATTATCGCTGCTAATACTCCCATCGCTAACGTCGCTTGGAAGGTTTTCCCTGCTCTCATCTGTGGTAATACTGCTGTGCTCAAAGCGGCCGAGGATACCCCCATTACCGCCTGGATTTTTGGTCAAATCGCCCAAGCAGCGGGTCTACCCCCGGGAGTGTTGAATATCATCCAAGGTTACGGAGAGGAAGCTGGCGCACCTTTAGTAGCTCACCCTGACATAGATGTTATCAGTTTTACCGGTTCTACCGCGGTAGGACGTAAAATCCAAGCAGTAGCTGGTCCTAGTTTAAAACGCATCTCCCTAGAATTGGGAGGGAAAAACCCCCTGGTCGTCTGTGATGACGCGGATTTAGATAATGCGGTGAAGTGGACTGTTTTATCTGCTTTCAGTAACGCGGGACAACGTTGCGCCGCCGGGAGTAGGATAATTATCTTTGAGTCTATCTATGATCAGTTTCGGGATTTACTCTTGGAAAAAACTAAACAACTGAAAGTAGGACCAAAGGATAGCGATGATTTAGGTCCTGTGATTAATAATAGACAATTACAACAAATGTTAAGCGCGATCGCTACGGCCAAAGCTAAGGGTGCCAAAATCCTTATTGGGGGCGATCGCCTTACCGATAGTGAACATAAAGATGGTTATTATCTTGCACCCACCCTGTTAGAGAATATTTCCCCCGAAGCGGAAATCTCCCAAACCGAATTATTTGGTCCGATTGCTATCCTCTACTCTGTTTCAGATTTTAACAGTGCTTTAGCTTTAGCTAACAACTCTCCCTATGGTTTAACCGCTTCTATTCACACAAAAAACTTACATAGAGCTATACGTTTTTGTGAAAAGGTCCAAGCCGGAGTAGCTGTAGTTAATGGTGGTACCTATGGCAGCGAACCCCATATGCCTTTTGGCGGGTTTAAACAGTCAGGTAATGGAACGAGAGAACCAGGTACAGAAGCTTTGGACGTTTATTCAGAGTTAAAAGATATTTATATCAATATCGATCCTAATTTCGTCTAAAATAGACCACTGGATTAAATAACCAAACCAAAAATGCGCAAAATTGCCCAATCTTTATTATTAGCTACGTTGCTCGGTTCGCCGGCCATTTTAGTTACACCGGTTTGGGGACAATATAATACTCGCACAGAGAGGGTTCAATTCGAGAGTGGCACTTTCAGTAAAGTAATTACAGGTTCAATTAGAGTCGATGAAGAAGTAGTATATTTGGTCAATGCTCGTGAAGGACAATACATGAGCATCATCCTGAGGAGTGGTTATGTAGGCACTAATTTTGAGATCGCCATTGCTGGTAAAACCCCAAGACCTATTTTTAACAGTTTTAAGATGGGAGGGGATGTATTTCGGCTATTTCTTCCCGAAAGTGGTGATTATATAATACGCGTTTTTCTAATGCCTTTTGTCAATACTAATTTTGAGCATCTACGCTCTGATTACAGTCTAGAAATTACCATTACAGATGATGATTGAACCGTTTATCCCGCGTCCAAAGACACGGGGATTTTTTTTTTACCTATCCGAGACTATCAGCAGTTTTCAAATCAGCGATTAATTGAGCTAATTCTTCCCCACTAGCTTGATAAACCTGGTTACAAAAATGACAGGTAGCTTCAGCACCGTTATCTTTTTCGATCATATCTTGTAACTCAGCTTCTCCCAACATTTTCAGAGCACCTAACATCCTTTCCAAAGAACAACTACAATCAAAACGGACTAATTGTACCTCCGGTAAGATATTTAACCCTAAATCCCCCAATAACTCTTGGAAAATGGTGGGGATGGTATAACCATCTCGCAACAGATTGGTAAATCCTCTTAATTTACTGACTCTAGATTCTAGGAGTGCTACCAGACTCTCATCTTGAGCAGCTTTGGGCATTACTTGTAATAATAATCCTCCCGAAGCAGTAACACCTTCGGCGCCCACGAATACCCCAACTAATAAAGCCGAAGGAGTTTGTTCAGAGTTAACCAGATAATTAGCGATATCCTCGCCCACTTCTCCCGAGACTAATTCTACGGTACTAGAATAGGGGTAACCATAACCGACATCCCTAACCACGTAGAGATACCCCTGTTTACCGATCGCTCCTCCTACATCTAATTTCCCTATCCCATTGGGGGGAAGTTCTACCCTAGGGTTATTAACATACCCTCTGACTGTGCCATCTACTCCAGCATCAACTAGTAAACCACCTAATGGTCCATTCCCTTTAATGCGAATGTTGACTCGAGAAGCTTCTGTTTTCATACTAGAAGCCAATAACAAACCCGCAGACATTGCTCTCCCTAAAGCTGCTGTGGCTACGTAGGAGAGATTATGTCTTTGACGCGCTTCCTCGCTGACTCGATTGGTGATAGTTGCTACCGCTCTAATACCACCATCAGCTGCTGTGGCTTTGATTAGTTGATCTGCCATGATTCCTTTAAATTTACTTTCTTTTTATTTTAGATCCCTCACCAGGAGGGATCACTATTGGGTTAATTAACTTACTGGATTGAGAAAACGATTGGCAAATTTAAATACGTCCCCTAAATCTACATCACCATCTTTATCGCTATCCAAGAAAGCATTAAGGAGAGGGTTACTTCCCGCTCCCGTTCCACCAGTAGTTTTACCCATATTCAGTAACCCCATGACTACGGGTAATAGTTTGGGAATGATTCCCTGTAACATAGCACTATCTAAACCCGTTTTTTGAGCTATGGTATTGACTATTTGTGTTTGTACTGGACCTGTAAAAATTGACTCAAGACCACCTAAACCAGTATTACCACCACCGGTTAATTGTCCCATCACATTATCTAGGGGGTTATTACCACCCGTCATTTGTTCTTTGAGGACAGGACGTAACAGAGGTCCCAGGGATGACATAATACCCTGCATCGCTGAAGGATTCAAGCCATTGTTGCTGGTTAGTTCGTTTACGGTGTTAGTGATTTGACTGAGTTGTTCGATACTTCCCCCTTGGTTAGGGTTATTAATCGAACTTAAGACATCAAAAAAAAGTCCCATAGCTATTTGACCTAATTAACTAGTTTTGAGCTTATTATATTACCTACCTCCCAATCTAAGCCAAATAATCCCCTTGCTCCCCGATTGGGGAGCTTTTTTGTGGTTTTTAGCCTTAGTCAATCCTAAAGGACTTTATTTCTAAGACAGGACCAATCATGGCTACAGTCATGATATCGTCTCTGATAATTCCTTCTAGGGTTGCTTTTAAGCCCGATTGACGTAAAGGAGTAGGGGGATCTTTGAGCTCATAGGTTTCTTGCTCAGGGGTAACCAAAGCCCAAGTTCCTACGCCTAAATTTTGATAGATAATCGTTCCGGTTACTTTAATGCTCATAGGGTTTTTGGTTCTCCTTGACTAGCTAGATAGGCTAAGCCAAAACAGAGTAAAGCGTTAACGATCAGAAAACCCTGAGCGATCGCCCCTGAACCCAATAACCAGAGATGGGGAGAACTAAAAGCTGTAACCGCTAAAGCTACGGTCATCCCTAGAGTACAACCGATAGCGAACCGTTTACCCGAAGGAATCCCCGATAATAAACCAATCAATAAAAAGGGGATCAAGACACTAGCAAACAAGGGGTTTAACTCAGGTGTCCCACCGATAGCATTACCCAACTCAGCTAGAGAACTACCCATGACTCGAAATGGCCATTGGGGTAAATCAAAGATATAGAAACCTTTTAACAAGAATAAACCAGAGCTACCAAAAATTAGCCCATTACTCAGAGACCAACTCCAACCAAAGGGGAAATAGTAGCGCAATAACCAAGCTAATAGATAAGAACCTAGCATCATCGCTATTTTAGGCAATAAAGCCACCGCACCACCATCAATCCAAAAACGAGGATTAAGATAGCCATTATCTCTTACCCAACGGAAAAAGTCACGAAAACTCAATTTTCCTCGTAAAGCTAATTTAACTGCGGCTCCTGCGTCTAATTGTCCTGCACCATATTCGTTAAGAGGATCCGAATCAACCTTGCGTGCTGATTGTTTTAAGATATTGAGGATCTCCCCTGGGTCTTCAACGCCGATACTTTTGAGCATTGCTGCTACTCCCGCGACGTGGGGTGCAGCCATACTTGTTCCCTGGTAACCGACAAATACAGATTTACCCGTGGTGGGGTCGATGGTATTTTGCAGGATTTTATCTTCTTTTCCTCCTCCTGGTGCGGCTATATCTACTCCTGCACCAAAGTTAGAATATTCAGCTCTATTTCCCGCTGCGTCTAAAGCAGAAACCCCAATAACTTTAGGATATCGCGCGGGGTAGGCGGCCGCATTTTGATTAGCGTTACCCGCTGCTGCTACAATCACAACTCCTTTATCGTAAGCATAGTTAATCGCTTCAGCCATGAGTTGACTTTCTCCACCGCCACCTAAACTCATGTTAATCACTTGTGCGCCATTATCGGCGGCGAAGCGGATCCCTTCGGCGATGTCGGCTACCGTACCCCCACCTGTACCGAGGACTTTAATGGGCATGATTTTGGCTTGGTAGGCTATTCCTGCTACTCCATAGTTATTATTCGTAGATTGAGCAATAGTTCCGGCTACGTGGGTTCCATGTCCGACGTCATCGTTAACTTGTGTTCGATTGTTGACAAAATCATAACCGGGAACAAATTCGGTCTGTTGGAGATCGGGTACTCGGCTAACTCCTGTATCGATGACAGCGACTATCACCCCTTCTCCTTTGGTTTCATCCCAAGCCTGTTCGACGTTTATACTACGCAAATTCCACTGTTTGCTATAGTCAGGATCGTTTGGTACTTCTAGTATATTATAAATGTAATTAGGCTCGATATATTCGGTCAGTTGTTTTAGGGGCGATTTACGCAAGGTCTTAATTAGTTGTTTATCTCCCCTGAGAATGTAAATATTATCTTCGATGCTAAAAACACTGTTGAGGTTAATCTCTTGGTCATATTTGGTTGAGAGGAATTGAATTTTATCTCTGATTTCGGTTTTGGGTAAATCTTCCCGAAAATTGATAATAATAGAGTCAAATTCTCCCTGTTGGGCGAGTCCAGGAAAGTTAGCTAGAGCAAATCCTAAACCAACTAAAAACAATACTAGGATGAGTAATCTCCGCATAGACACCTACTCTCTGTAATCTTTTTGGGTCTAATTACTAGGATAGCTTAGCTAACAAGCTAGAATAGAAAAAAACAGTAGATGATTGCCTTAAACTAAATTGGAGTTAATTGAGATATCAACACTGGTAATTCCTCCACTTGCAGGAGCAATAATTGGCTATTTTACCAATGATGTAGCCATCAAAATGTTGTTTCGTCCCTACAAAACTATTTATATTGGCAAGCAGAGATTACCCTTTACCCCCGGATTAATACCCCGTAATCAAGAACGTCTCGCTAAGCGTGTAGCTGATACGATTATGGGGTCTTTATTAACACCAGCGGAGTTACAAAATTTAGCTAGACGTTTACTACAAACCGAAAGAGTCCAGGGAGCGATTCTTTGGTTGTTACAATCAGCCCTCAAACAGGTTCGTAATGATAAAGAACAAAAAACAGCGAAAATCCTAGCGGAAATTCTGCGGGATTTGTTTAGTGAGTCTTTACCACGTCTGTTAAAAGCTTTATCCCGTCGAGAGGATTTTTTAGAAACTCAAATTAATCAAATTTTTGACCAGATTTTATTAGAGTTTCAATTAACGGATTTACAAGCTAAACAATTGACGGAATGGTTGTTAGATGTGGTTATTCCTCCGGAAACTTTGCGTCAAGTTTTGATTGAGTTTCTCAGCGATCGCAATATCCAAGTCATTGATGAGGGGTTTAGAGAGAAAACTAGTGGTACTTATTGGGTTGTAGCTAATTTATTTGGGGTACGCAATGCGTTAACCCGTTTGCGTAGTTTCTGTTTGGATGAGAAAGAGGTCGCTAATACTCGTCTTCAGGAGTTGTTATTGTCTTTGGAAGTGCGCAATCATTTGCGATTGTGGTTTAAAAATTTATCTTTGCAAAATTTACCGGTATCTACAGTTAGACAATTGCGCGCTACTATTAGACAAACTGTACAGAGTTATGTCCAAGAAAAAGGCTCACAGTTTATCCAAGGATTTGGTCAATCTATTGATTGGGATAGTGTGGCGATAGTTATTATTAATCGGTTACAAGCTTCGGCGGCGGTTAATAGTTCTTTAGAATTAATTAGTCAGGAATTTGCTCTGATTCTAGAAAGGTATCTCGAGGAGGATTTGGAGAAAATTGTCGCCCAAGCTATTCCTATTTTAGCTATAGATCAGGTAATTATCGATCGCGTTAAATCAACTTCAGCTGCTGATTTGGAATTGGCTATTCAAGGGATAGTTAAAAGTGAGTTACAGGCGATCGTTAATTTAGGAGGTATTTTAGGCTTTGTGATTGGTTTATTACAGGGTTTAATCTTGTTTTTTACTTAGTCTTGCTTAAAGTCGAGAAAACCGATTGACTAATTTGGGAAAATAACGCTCAAGTAAAGAGATACTTTGAGCATAAATATCGGGGAAGATTTCCGGGCGATCGCTTTTTATTCCCTGAATAATTTTCTTAATAACCTTAACGGGATTAGTGGCAATTCGGTTGGGAAAATCTGGATCTGTTTGTTGAGCTAATGTGCCGTACCGCTCTGATTGTAGTATGGGGGTTCGACTAAAAAAGGGATAAACGGTAGTGACTTTAATATTATAGGGTTGGAGTTCGGCGCGCAATCCTTCACTAAAACCCCGTAAACCAAATTTA
>CALGKL010000113.1 GCA_937930495.1 uncultured Gloeocapsa sp. | reverse complement strand
CGAAGGTGACACAACGTAGATAACGGGCTGGGATGATGCGATCTGTATCGATATCGTTGCCTACTAGGGGTAGGGCTTTTCCTGTTACTGTTGTAATTTGACTCATATTAACTCCCGAACATCGCTGACTTTTCCTGTTACCGCTGCTGCTGCTACCATCGCTGGACTCATTAAGAGGGTTCTTCCTGTGGCTGAGCCTTGACGACCTTTAAAGTTACGATTAGAGGAAGAGGCGCTAATCTGGTTGCCTTGGAGTTTATCGGGATTCATAGCTAGACACATGGAGCAACCTGCTTCTCGCCATTCAAATCCCGCCTCTTGGAAGATTAGATGGAGTCCTTCTGCTTCCGCTGCTCGTTTGACTCTTTCTGAACCTGGTACTACAAACGCCTTGACGCCTGGTACTACTTTATGTCCTTTAGCTATTTTAGCCGCTGCTCTGAGATCACTGAGTCTCCCGTTGGTACAACTCCCAATGAAACATACGTCTATTTTTGTGCCTTTGATGGGTTGTCCTGGATGCAATTGCATATAGCTGTAGGCTTCTTGGGCGATCGCTCTTTCGCTTTCGGGTAGTTCTTCTAGTTGGGGTATGGTTTCCTCGATGCTGATTGCTTGTCCCGGCGTAATCCCCCAAGTTACCGTAGGCGCTATGTCTTGAGCCGCGAACACTACTACATCATCATAGATGGCGTCTGCATCACTACGGATACTTGACCACCAGCTGACTGCTCGCTCCCAATCTTGGTTCTTCGGGGCAAAATCTCTATCTTTGAGGTAGTCATAGGTGATTTGATCGGGGTTAATATAACCGCAGCGTGCTCCTCCTTCGATCGACATATTACAGATTGTCATTCTCTCTTCCATAGACATCTGTTCTATAGTTGTGCCTGCGTATTCGTAAGCGTAGCCTACTCCTCCTTTTACCCCTAGTTTGCGGATGATATGTAGGATCAAGTCTTTAGCGGTTACTCCCGGTTTGAGGTCGCCGTTGACTTCGATTCTCCGTACTTTGAGTTTATTTAAAGCTAGGGTTTGGGAGGCTAGTACGTCTCTTACTTGTGATGTGCCTATCCCAAAGGCGATCGCCCCAAAGGCGCCATGGGTTGAGGTATGGGAATCTCCACAAGCTATGGTCATCCCTGGTTGGGTTAATCCTTGTTCGGGAGCGATTACGTGTACTATACCTTGATTGCCTGAGCCTATGCCATAAAATGGTATTTGGTTACTTTTGGCGTTGTTTTCGATCGCTACCATCATTTCTTCTGCTAATTCATCCCGAAAGGGACGAGCTTGATTTTCTGTGGGGACGATATGATCTACTGTGGCGATAGTTCGGTTGGGGTAGAGTACTTTTAACCCTCTGTCTCTCAACATAGCAAAGGCTTGAGGACTGGTTACTTCATGTATTAAGTGTAATCCAATAAAGAGTTGGGTTTGTCCCGATGGGAGTGTTTTTACTGTGTGCAATTCCCACACTTTATCAAATAATGTTCCTTGACTCATCTTAATTTCTTATCTTGCTTCTACTGTCACTCTTCTGGTTACTATATGCTTACCGTTGCCATCAATAATTATCCCTGATAACCAATATGCTCCAGGTAGAGCTGGTGCGGTTACTAGTTTAAAGATTCCTCCCGATGGTAAAGGTGCTAATTCAAAGTTGCTCGGTTGAAGATAGCCATTACTTCGGGTTGCTTCTTCTATTGCTGCTCCTAACAGGATACCATTTTCTAGGGGGTCTTGGACGATCAGATCAAAGTTAAATCGTTCGTGTGTTTGAACTTGACTTTTGACAATTACATTTACTTCCGGAGGAGCGTTGGAGATTACGTCTGTTGCTTCTGAGATAATCTCTTGACGAACTACTTGCTTACCCTGAAAATATTGTCGAGAACGAATTGTGGATTTAAGTTCTTGAGTTTGTCCTTGATTTGTCCCCATTCCTGAAATATTGGTGGTGGTTTCTACGACTATTTCCTCTCCTTCTCTTGACCAACTTTCCAGGATAATTTCATATTTTAGGTTAGG
The DNA here is from genome assembly GCA_937930495.1 of uncultured Gloeocapsa sp. Taxonomy (GTDB): domain Bacteria; phylum Cyanobacteriota; class Cyanobacteriia; order Cyanobacteriales; family Gloeocapsaceae; genus Gloeocapsa. The sequence goes on along the minus strand of CALGKL010000113.1, from coordinate 789 downwards.
ATAATTTGACCAGAGTTTTTCTAAAGCTGTGGCTAAGGTTTCGTTTCTTAACCCGTCGTTGTTACTAAATTCTGGGCTATAAAATTGTAGTAATTCTGTTAAATTTTGCTGATTAGCTGCTGTTTCTATTCCAGTAATTGCTTGATTAATTTCTCGAGGTATTTCTTCTGCTTGGCTTGGATAACTAATAGATAAGCTTAGGCAACTCGCTAAAGATATTAGCCAGAAAGATTTTTTGATTTTTAGCCTTAACATGATTGGTTATTTTGAAAGTTATTTTTATTTTAGCAATAATTTGCTTGAGCTAATCAACTTTTTTAAAGAAGCGAATAATTTCGCGGATATGGGATAGAAATTGACTGTCTTCTGTTAACTGAGCGATCGCTTTTTCATTTTCTCTAGATAACTCTTGATGTTCTAGTTGATTTTTCGCTTGAAACTGCTCTAAACTAGCTCTTACATTAGCTAATTCTTGGCTAATTCTTTGATATTTATCTTCTTGAATTTTTGCCCAAGAATCGGGTTGATTTAAATCCAGGGTTTCCTCTAAATATTTCCGAGAATTCTCTAGATCCAAAACTCTATACCTTAATTCTTCAACATCTTCTCTTGGATATTTTATTTCTTGTTTGATTAGACTTAATCTGTTGGCTAAATAATTGTAAAACCGTACCGCTGGTCGTAAAAATGTTAATAATAAAGTTGCTGCTGCTCCTAGATAACCTAGAGTACTAATTCCTTTGGCTGCTAATAAATATAAACCCAAAGCTGAAAACAAATGTAAAGCAA
>CALGKL010000112.1 GCA_937930495.1 uncultured Gloeocapsa sp. | reverse complement strand
TTTTCCAGCGTCAAGAAACAGAAGCTATTTTATACCAATCAAGAGCTTTGATTTCGAGTATCTTAAACTCTTCTACCGATGGGATTGCAGCCATACAAGCGGTCAGAGAGAAACGCACAGGAAATATTGTTAATTTTTATTGTTTAGTTATTAATCCAGTGATGGCTAATTTTTTTGATAAAGAAGCTGGGGATTTAATAGGTAAACTAGTCATAAAATTATTTTTAAGTAAATTTGACCAGACTTTATTTGCTGATTTTGTGGAAGTGGTAGAAACAGGAAAAACTTTAGAAAAAGATATCTACTTAGATGAAAAACAAGAATGGTATCATCTAATCGTCGTTAAACTAGGAGACGGTCTGGCGATTACAGCCAGAGATATTAGCGAGAGAAAAACTTTAGAACTAGAATTAAAAAAACTAGCCAGTATCGATGGTTTGACGGGGATTCCCAATCGTCGCACCTTCGATCAGACCTTACAGGAGCAATGGCAAATTTGTCAACGGGGAAAACAACCCTTAGCCCTGATTTTGTGCGATATAGACTTTTTTAAACAGTATAACGATTACTATGGACATCAAGCAGGAGATGATTGTCTCAAAAAAGTTGCCCAGATTCTGAATAAACTGATTACTAGACCAATGGATTTAGTGGCGCGTTATGGCGGAGAAGAATTTGGGATTATCTTAGGTAATACCGATACACAAAAAGCGATCGCCCTGATTAAATCTATTCAACAAGAGATTGGTTTGGCAGCAATTCCCCACGAAGAATCCCCAATTAATTCCAGTATATCCCTTAGCTTTGGGCTGGTCAGTGATATTCCTACCCCAGGACAATCAGTGGAAGATTTTTTGAAAAGTGCTGATCAAGCTTTATATCTAGCTAAGCAAAAAGGAAAAAATGGTTATTTTTTAATCTCCACTGTAGGGAAATAAAAGGGGAAGAGGAATCAGATTTACCTGCGTAAACTTCTCAAGACAAAATTTAGCTATTATGTGCTAAGTTCTTTTTTGAGACAATTATTTATGACACTGGTTACAATACTAGCAGGAATTATCGCAACTCTAGCTTATACTGAAACAATTACTAACCAGGGGGAAAACCCCCTAATTCTTAGCCAAGAATCAAGAGCAGAACAACTGAGAGCCACTTCGCCACTACGTAACCAGCAATTTCAATTACCAACAGCAGAACACCTCAATAGGGGTGATTTTCTGTTTAAATTGGGAGCGCGGGTATTCTTTTTTGAAGGAGCGATCGAAGATGAAGAAACGGTAGTCTATCCCTACGTAGGTTTTAGTTGGGGGATTACCGATCGCACTGAATTAACCTTTGTCAGTCAATTAACCGATAGTGGTTCACCAGGAAATCAGGGAGATTTTCGCGTCACTAGTAAAGCTAAAGAGGGTGATTTCTTTGACCTGACTTTGGAATTAAAACAGAGATTATATATTAGTAATAACGAAAAATTTAAACTCAGTGGGATTATCTCTGCCTCTTGGGGACAACGGGGTTATACTTTTAGACAGGATGGAGAGATAGTAGAGCAGGGAGTATATAAGAGTATTGTCCCCGCTTTAGCATTACCCCTAACCATGGGGTTAACGGAAGATTTACGCTTCACTATCTCCCCAACGGTAGCATTTTTTAGCCAAAACGACGCATTATATCTACATACTCCCCCCATTGATAACCCTGGCTCTTTTGGGACAACTTTTGGGATAACAACAGCTATATCCTACGCCGTGAGCGATCGCTTTACCCTCTGGGGAGATGCTTTCTTTCCGATAACGGGAAATAATAGTATCAGTAGAGAGTCAGGACGTCCTGCTCAAGCGATCGCCTATAATTTGGGTGTACGTTATCTAGTCAATCCTCAAGTTGGTTTAGACGTTTTCGCCTCTAATAGTTATGGCATCAGCGCACCCATGGCTTTAACCGCCGATCGGAGTTATCTGTCCGTTGGCGCTAATTTAGTCTTCCTTCCCGATTTTATCCCCGCTAATCAAGTTTATCGCCAATCCCAACCAGATCCCGGGACAATCGATGGTCTCGGCTTTTTTGACGGTGGAACTACACCTCAAGGTACATTTCTGTTCAGTCTGCAGGGAGGTAGTAACGGCATCATGACCGCTTTACGTTATGGGATAGTTAGAGACGTAGAAATTGGTGCCTATCTAGACTACGTCTTTAGTAATGTAGACGAATCCGAACAGGGAATCAGCGCCAAGGTAAGGTTACTCAATCAAGCCGAAGGAAAACCCCTGACTATGAGTGTGGTAGCTACCCTCGGACAGACTAACCAACCCTTTGTTAACTTTTTTAACAATAATCGCGATACCTTCGCTCAGAGAAATCTAGAGCGAGAGATTCCCGTAGTTTTTAAAGCCGATAACCTTTATCAAGGCAGGCTATACATAACCACCATCTCTTTACCCTTACACTATCAATTTGATAACGGTGGGGCGCTGTGGTTAACACCCATTTGGGGATACGTTCAGCGATCGGGGACAGAAGCAGCCGGTTTTAACTTCGGCGGTGCTACCCCTGTCTTCTCCAACTTGAGTATCATTGGCGAGGTTGGCGCTAATTTTACCGGTGAAGGTAACGCCATCATCGGGAATCAACGCACTGGCGCTATTCCTTGGACCGCGGCTTTAAGATGGTATCCTAGGGGAATAGAATCGGATACACCTTTACAGTTAGAATTATACGTGACTAATCGCCTTGGTTCCTCTCCTTGGCATCAGTTACGAGTACGTGAGCAAAATGATACAGCAGTCGGAATCGGTTTATCGGTCCCTTTCTCTTTCTAAACCCGTTGATTTCCTGATTCTCTCCAATGGACCAGGAGAGGTGACTACTTGGGTTTTACCCGTGGTTAGAGCTTTGCGCGCTCAATTCGGTGATAATCGTGAAAACGTGCGTATCTCGGTGGTTTTATCCCCTTGTCCTCACGCTAGTGGGAAAGAAGAAGCCATCGCTTCCTCATTTCCCGAAGTGGATAGGGTACAATCTCCTGAACATTTCTTTAACTTTCTGCTCTGGGGGAAAACCAAGGATAACTGGGATTGGCGATCGCCAGGGATGGTTATCTTTCTCGGCGGAGATCAGTTTTTTGCTCTACTGATCGCAAAACGTCTGGGATATGCAACCTTAGTTTACGCCGAATGGGAAGCGCGCTGGTTACCTTGGGTCGATTATTTTGCTCTAGCTCAAGATTTAGTTGCCGCTAAAATACCCCCCAAGTATCGCCACAAATGTACAGTAGTGGGGAATTTAATGGCTGATTTAGGAGATATTTACCCAGTCTCCTCTACCACAGCATTGATTGGCTTATTACCTGGCTCTAAAAGCGCTAAACTAGCTCAAGGAGTACCTCTGAGTCTAGCTATCGCTGAAGAAATCGCCTCTCAACGGAGCAGCACTCGTTTTATCCTACCTTTAGCACCAACCCTGACTCCTGAAGCTTTAGCTCGCTTTGCTCGCCCCGAAACTAACCCCTTAATCGCTAAATTAGAGGGAATCAGTGGCGAGTTGATTTCTACTCCAGAAGGCTATTTTTTAGTAAGTCCCCAAGGAGTAAAGATAGAATTAGTTACCCGTTTCCCCGCTTTTGATTTATTATCTCAATGCGCTCTCTGTCTAACTACCGTTGGCGCCAATACCGCTCAATTAGGTAGTTTAGCTATCCCCATGCTCGTATTAATCCCCACTCAACAACTCGACGCTATGCGCGCTTGGGATGGGATCCCCGGGATTTTGGCTAATTTACCCCTGGTGGGGTCTTATTTGGCCACGGTGATTAACTGGTTGATTCTGCGTCAAAAACGCCTGTTTGCTTGGCCCAATCTTTGGGCTAAATCGGAAATAGTACCCGAATTAGTAGGGGAATTATCCCCAAAAGCGATCGCCACACAGGTATTAGAGTTACTCGATAACCCGACCGAGTTAGACAAAATGCGCGATCGTCTCATTCAAGTTAGACCTCAAGCCGGAGCAGCAACCCGTCTGGTAGATATCATCAAAAATTCTTCAGTAGCCCGTCTCTAACCTCAGCACCTCTGCCCCAATAAGCTAACATAAAAGCTAGTACGAAATAAGATTTAATTTCCCATGTTAGAAGTACTAGCGTCACTCTCGGTATCGGCAGCCGTGGGTATGAGAATAGCTTTGCCATTGCTACTGATAGGTTTAATTAGAACTCAACAACTCTGGTCAGATATTCCTATCCTCAATCGCATTCACCCCCAAGTATTATTATCTATTCTAGTCATTTGGTCTCTATTGGAGTTAATTTTCTCCAAACAATTATTGGGACAACGTTTATTACAAATAGTACAGTTACTCTTTGCACCAATAATAGGTGCTTTGTTACCCGTAGTAGTAGTTAAAAGTTATGATCTTGCTACCAGTAATCACATCTTGTTAATTTTATCCCTCACAGGAGGAGCATTAGCTCTAGCCCTTAAATTAGTAGAGATAGGTTGGTTTTTTCGCCTACGAGGCTTACCCATAGGTCTAATTCTTCTAGAAGATATTCTCTCCATCTTGATGGTTTTGTTCGCCTTGAGAGCACCAGAGCAAGGTGGCTTGATCGCCCTGTTATTATTGTGGATCGCTCTCAGGAGTGCAGGAGAATGGCGACAGTGGTATATTGACCATCGTTCTTGAGAAAATAAGGAAAACTAGAGATTAGGGTATGCTGGTAATAAGGTATTGAGTAAAAAAACAATGACAGATAACCGCAGAAGTAAAATAGTTACTCAGGGACAACAAAGAACGCCTAATCGCTCTATGTTGAGAGCAGTAGGTTTTGGCGATGAAGACTTTGATAAACCAATCGTCGGAGTAGCTAATGGCTATAGTACCATTACCCCCTGTAACCTAGGTATCAATGACTTAGCCTTAAGAGCAGAAGCTGAATTAAAAAAAGCAGGGGCAATGCCTCAAATATTCGGCACAATCACGATTAGCGATGGCATCGCTATGGGGACAGAAGGGATGAAATACTCCCTCGTATCCAGAGAAGTAATCGCCGATTCCATCGAAACCGTATGCAATGGACAAAGTCTCGATGGGGTTTTAGCTATTGGTGGTTGTGATAAAAATATGCCCGGCGCCCTAATCGCTATGGCAAGAATGAACATTCCAGCAATTTTCGTCTATGGTGGCACCATCAAGCCAGGACATCACAACGGCAAAGATTTAAATATCGTTAGCGCTTTTGAAGCAGTAGGAGAATATAGCGCCGGTAAAATCGACGCAACCGAATTACTAGAAATTGAACGTAACGCTTGTCCCGGTAAAGGCTCTTGTGGGGGAATGTACACAGCTAATACCATGTCCTCAGCCTTTGAAGCTATGGGCATGAGTTTACCCTACTCCTCCACTATGGCTGCTGAAGACCAAGAAAAAGCCGATAGCACCGCTAAATCAGCCTTTGTCCTAGTTGAAGCTATTCGTAAGCAAATTCTGCCTCGAGATATCTTGACTCGTAAAGCCTTTGAAAACGCCATCTCAGTAATTATGGCTGTAGGAGGTTCCACTAACTCCGTTCTCCATTTACTGGCGATCGCTAATACCATCGGTGTGGAACTAACCATAGACGATTTTGAAACCATTCGTCGTCGTGTCCCCGTCCTTTGTGACCTGAAACCCTCCGGTCAATACCTCACCGTTAATCTCCACCAAGCGGGCGGTATCCCTCAAGTCATGAAAATGCTCCAAGAACATGACTTACTCCACCCCGACGCCCTTACCATTACAGGTCAAACCATCGCTGAAGTCTTAGCCGACGTCCCCTCTACTCCCTCTCTAGATCAAGAAGTAATTCATCAGTGGTCTAACCCTCTTTATCATCAAGGACACCTGGCTATCCTCAAAGGTAACCTCGCTACAGAAGGAGCAGTAGCCAAAATTACAGGCATTAAAAAAACTCAAATCACAGGACCAGCCAGAGTTTTTGAATCCGAAGAAGATTGTTTACAAGCGATCCTAGCAGGTAAAATTCAACCAGGAGATATCATCGTTATCCGCTACGAAGGACCAAAAGGTGGACCAGGAATGCGGGAAATGCTCGCCCCAACCTCGGCAATTATCGGCGCCGGTTTGGGTGATTCCGTTGGTTTAATCACCGATGGTCGCTTCTCAGGTGGTACCTATGGCTTGGTAGTCGGTCACGTAGCTCCAGAAGCCGCCGTCGGCGGCGCGATCGCCCTGGTTGTAGAAGGAGATAGCATCACGATCGATGCTGAGGCTAATCTCTTGCAACTCAATATCAGCGATCATGAATTGGTTTCTAGGCGAAAAAATTGGCAACCTCCCCAACCTCGTTACCAAAGAGGAGTACTCGCTAAATACTCTAAACTAGTCTCTTCAAGTAGTCTAGGTGCAGTTACTGACCTGAATCTCTAAACTCTCAGGTACAATATAAGATGAGAGTTATGCTAAAAAAGTAAAAACCGCTCTCATCTGACACCTTTATAGCTGTAGACACCCAAAAAAAACTATAAGAGTCAACCAGAATTCACTCTATCTCCACTAGGGTTAGTCTCAGAACCAAATATGATTAAAATTTATAGGTCACTACCATGGCTAATAACTCCGACCAAGTTCGCCATATTCTAGTTATAGAAGATCGCAAAGCCCGACGTATCGTCACCCTAGAAGATAGTACTTATTCTATCGGTCGTGACACTAAAAATGACATCGTCCTCTATGATAATCAAGTTTCTCGCTATCATGCAACCCTGTTACGGATCATTGACTATAAGACTAATCAGGTTCTCTATCGCATCATTGACGGAGATTTACAAGGAAAAAGAAGTACAAACGGGATAATAGTTAATAGAAAACCTTGTTTGTCTCATGAACTTAAACACGGAGATATCATAAGATTCGCCGGCAGAGCTAAAGCGATTTATCACGTTATAGCACCCAATACCAGTACAGATTTTAATTTATTAATAGAAGAAGAAATAGACGAAAAAACACTTATTGAAGATAGGAAAAGTAAAACAGAAACTATCGAAGCAGCTAAACAAACCATAATTTTTAATCAACCAGACCTAGAAAAACTTAGCCAAGAAGAATTAGTTAGATTAGCTTCTTTCCCGGAATTAAGTCCTAATCCAATTATCGAAATAAATTGGGAAGGAAAAATAACCTATATCAACGATGCAGCTAGTTTAAAATTTAAAAATATTCACCAAAACGAAATCGAACACCCAATTCTGACAGGGTTAACTAATGAAAAAAACAGCCGACCTGGAGGTTTATTTGTCAGAGAAGTAAAAATAGGTAACGAAGTTTTTGAACAATACGTTCACTACCTAGCTGAGTCACAACTAATTAGAAGTTATATCTTTGACTACACAAAACGGAAACAAAGCGAACTAGCACTTAAAGAAACCGAAGAATTCTATAACATCGTGATGGAACAAATCAAAGAAGGTATCTTGATTATGGACGCCACCACGCAAAAAGTACTCCAAGTTAATCAAAGCTATAGCAATTTACTCGGTTACGACCAAAAAGAAATGATTGGTTTAAAATTAGCCGATCTTGTCGCTTTAGATCGAGATGTGATAGAAAAAGGATTAGAAAATAACGCTCAATTAGTTAATCAATTATTAGGAAAATCCCTACATCGTCATAAAAAAGGCTCATTAATCAATGTAACTGTTAAAATTAATAGTCTAAAATACCAAGAAAAGACTATCCTGTGTTTTGTGATTAATTCTGATAATTTACTTAATCCAACAGCAGAATCAAATAATCAATACTCCTCCGTATATGACCCCCTCACAGGATTACCCAATAGAACCCTATTTTCTGATTATCTATCTACAGCAATAGCTAACGCTAAAAGATATCACGACTTAATCGCGGTTATGTTTGTAGAAGTTAATAACCGAGAAGAAATCAGTACCCCCAATCAACAAGAACAACAGGAACAAATTCTCAAACAAACAGCTAAAGTAATTAGGAGTTGTTTACGAGCGGGAGATACCGTAGCTCGTTGGGATAGTCACCAATTCAGCATACTCTTACCTAGAGTCGTTCAAGTTAAAGACATCGCTAAAATAGCCCAAAGATTGCAAAAAATCTTATTGTTAGCAGCAGAAAAAATGTCTAGTTCAGTAGAGCTGAATTTAGGAATTACTATATATCCAATCGATGGAGAAGAAGCCTCAACATTACTTAAAAACGCAGCAGTTGCTTTAGAACAAACTAAAAAACAAAAACCCAATAGCTTTAGTTTTTATAGTAATAAAATTAATCAAAAAAAACCAACTTTATTAAAATTAGAAAAATTATTACAAATAGCTATAGAAAAAGAACAACTAATCGTCCATTATCAACCCATAATCCAAATCAACGACCAAACCTTAACAGGATTAGAAGCTAGTTTATACTGGCAACATCCAGAATTGGGCTTGATTCCACCTAGCAAATTTATGCACCTAGCCCAGCAAACCGATTTAATTTTACCGATTAATCAATGGTTAATAGAAAAGATTTGTCAACAGAATCAAACCTGGCAAGCTCAAGCAATGAGCGCAATTCCTATTAGTATCGACTTGGTTTCAAAGCAGTTGCAAGCTCCCAATTTTGTCGAGCAAGTAGCTAGTATTCTAGACAAAAGTAAATTAGATCATTATTTTTTGGAACTAGAAATTAATAGTCACTGTATCAATGAGAACGAAGATCTAGCTAAACAGAAAATTCAAGAATTAGCACGTTTAGGAGTAGGTATCTCTCTAGATAATTTTGGCACAGGAACATCTCATTTAGACTATTTACAGAAATTTACTTTTCGACGCCTAAAATTAGCTCCTTCTTTATTAGAAGCGGGAAAAGAACAAAGTAGCACTAATGCCATTATCGCAGCAGCGATCGCCCTAGGTAATGGTTTCAAAATCAAAGTAGTCGCTCAAAACGTAACCACAGAAGCACAAGTCCAAAAACTACGAGAACTCAATTGTGATGAAATTCAGGGAGATTGGTTTAGTCAACCCCTTAACGGCGAAGAAATGACAAAATTATTACAAAGTCTGGCCACAGATAGAAGTAGCTTAACGCTATGATGGTTAAGAGTTGATCTAGATAAGATGGTATTCGTGACCCAATTAGAAGTATTTGGCAATGAAATACTCGAACTGCTAACTACTGAGTTAAATCCAGAAAAGCTATTCTACACCCTCGCCCTCAAAATAGCCGCTAGTTTTCATACCGATGGTTGTTTAATTGCTAGCTTTGTCAATGGTGGAGTAGGGCTAAAAACCGGTTATTGGTCTAAATCCCCAGATATTTTAATGCCCAATCTCTCTCCCTACCTCAAAAATATCCCCATCACCAAAAAAGCGATCACTATTCAACTCAACTCAGAAGCACCAGAAGATTTAGGGAGAGAAGGTTTAGCACAACGATTGGGTTGGCGATCGATGCTTTATTTCCATACCCATTATCAAGAAAAAGTAAACGGTTTCATCGCTTTAGGTTTTTTTAACCCCCAATCCTGGGATTTAGTTACTCAAAACAGAATCAGACAACTCGAACTCTTATTGGGTTTAACTTTTGCCCATCAGCAGATACAACAGCAACAAAAAAAACAAGCTCAATATCAATCTTTTTTAATCAATTTAAATCGAGAAATAGATCGCACCTCTCAAATGAGTACCATCTGGCGACTATCTTTAACCGGATTAGGAGCTTGTTTAAAAATAGATCAGGGAATGATCGTTAAATTAAAATA
>CALGKL010000111.1 GCA_937930495.1 uncultured Gloeocapsa sp. | reverse complement strand
AATAAACAAGATGAAGATATAAACTTAATACTAAACCATTTTAAACTCAATCAAAATTATGCGGAATCCTATGGTTTGTACTATCGAGAAGCCAATGAATTATTAGTGCAAGAAAAACATGACGAACTTTTAGAAATAATTATTAGTAAATATAAAGCTTTAGCCAATAAATGTGATTTTGTTGTCTGTGTAGGTTCAGATTATATAGGAGAGAGTTCCGCTTTTGAATTTGATTTAAATAAGGAAATAGCGAAAAACCTCGGTTCTTCTATTTTGATCCTCGGAAACGCTGATAAACCTAATATAGAAGACAGTCTAACCAGCGTAGAAATGGCGGTTAAATTCTATCAAGATAATGATTGTCCTATTCTGGGGATAATTATGAATAAAGCTAACCCAGATTTAGTAGATAGTCTATATCAAACTCTAAGTTTACAGTATCAAGAGCAGGGTTATTTAGTAGCAGTTATTCCCTATAATCAAGCATTAATGAGTCCGCGATTGACAGATATCGTCAGTCAGTTAAACGCAGAAGTACTCTATGGAGAACAACGCTTACATAGTCTAGTCTCAGGTTTTATTATCGCAGCAATGCAAGTACAACACGCGATAACCAGAATTAAAGAAGGTTGTTTAGTGATTACCTCAGGAGATAGGGGAGATATCATTATTGGTTCACTCCAAGCTAATCAATCCTCAAATTATCCTAATATCGCTGGAATCCTACTATCTACAGGGTTAAAACCCTCTCCATCCATCACTAAATTGATCGAAGGTCTCTACGATCCTCTCCCAATTTTATCAGTTAACCTCGATACCTACGAAACCGCAGCGAAAATCAATAAAGTTCATGCTACCTTGACAGCAGAAGATACCGAAAAAATTGCTCTCTCGATCAAAATGTTTGACAAGTACGTTTATCTCGATAAATTAGCAACACAAATCAGAGATATTCGACCTAATGGGATGACTCCGAAAATGTTTACCTATAATCTGGTAGAATTAGCCAAATCTAACCCTCAACATATCGTTTTACCAGAAGGACAAGAACCACGGATCTTAAAAGCAGTCTCTACTTTAGTTGCTCAGGGAATCGTGAAAATAACTTTATTGGGGAAAAGGTCTGAAATAGAACAAAATATTATTAAACACGGCATTCAGCTAGATTTAAATCAAGTCAACGTTATTTATCCCCCAGAGAGCGAAAAATTAGCCGAATATACCGAAATATTATATCAATTGCGCAAACATAAAGGCATGACACCAGATATCGCTCATGACTATCTGATGGATGTTTCCTATTTTGGCACAATGATGGTTTATACTGGTGATGCCGAAGGAATGGTATCAGGCGCAATACATACCACCCAACATACCGTTAGACCGGCTTTACAAATCATTAAAACTAAACCTGGTTTTTCGATCGTCTCCTCAGTCTTCTTTATGTGTTTAGAAGATAGAGTCCTAGTCTATGGAGATTGTGCGATTAATGCCGAACCTACCGCCGCCGAATTAGCAGAAATAGCGATCGCCTCAGCTGAAACAGCTCAAGCCTTCGGGATCGAGCCAAGAGTAGCTTTATTGTCTTACTCTTCGGGAGATTCAGGAAAAGGAGAAGCAGTAGAAAAAGTCAAAGAAGCTACCAGAATAGCCAAACAACTCCAACCCTCCCTGAAATTAGAAGGACCAATTCAATACGACGCCGCTGTAGATCCTACGGTAGCTGTTCAAAAATTACCTGGTTCAGAAGTCGCCGGCAGAGCTACAGTCTTGATTTTCCCTGACTTAAATACAGGTAATAATACTTATAAAGCCGTCCAACGAGAAACAGGAGCGATCGCCATTGGTCCAATTTTACAAGGCTTGAAAAAACCAGTTAACGACCTTAGTCGCGGTTGTACCGTAGCTGATATCATTAATACTGTGGTTATTACCGCAATTCAAGCCCAAAATCAACATAAATCAGTTGAGAGTACAGAATAGGCCAAAATGGCTAGAATAGCAGAAAATGTTTTTAATCAAGAGGATGAATGCGCTTATTAATCGCTGCTAGTGGTACAGGTGGTCATATATTCCCCGCTTTAGCTGTGGCTGAACAATTACCTGATGCGGAAATTCATTGGTTAGGTGTAAGCGATCGCCTGGAAACCTCTGTTATCCCCTCCCGTTACCCTCTACATACTATCTCTGTTGAAGGTTTTCAAGATAAATTTAGTCTCAAAACTCTCTGGATTGTACAACGGTTTGTTGTAGCTATTAATCAGGTGAAAAAAATCCTGAAACAACAACAGATAGACTTAGTCTTTACCACTGGTGGTTATATCGCAGCACCCGCCATTCTAGCCGCTCGTTGGGCTAATATACCCGTTATCCTCCACGAGTCTAATTATCTCCCCGGTAAAGTTACCCGTTTCTTTAGTCCCTGGTGTGATACTGTAGCTTTAGGTTTTGCCGAAACTAGTCAATATCTCCCCTCTTGTCAAACTGTTTGGGTAGGGAATCCTATCCGTCAACAGTTTTTACACCCCCAACCCCTAGACTTACCCATTCCCCCCGATGTCCCCTTAATCGTGGTTATGGGAGGTTCTCAAGGTGCTGTAGCTATTAATCAATTAGTTCGGGGAGCAGCCCCTAGTTGGCTAGAAATGGGCGCGTTTATCGTTCATTTGACGGGAAATCGTGATTCAGATTGGCAAAGTTTACAACACCCCCAATATCTTCAGTTACCTTTTTATGAGCAGATAGCAGCATTACTACAACGAGCTAATCTAGCCATTAGTCGCGCTGGTTCGGGGAGTTTGACAGAGTTAGCTATTACCGCTACTCCCTCAATCCTAATCCCCTATCCTTACGCGGCTGAGGATCATCAAACTTATAATGCTCGTGTCTTCGCTACCAAAGGTGCAGCTATTTTGGTTCCCCAAGCTGAGTTAACCCCCCCAATCCTCGAACAACTCGTTATTGATTTATGGCGATCACCCCAAAAATTAGCCCAAATGAGTACTCAAGCTGCTAGTTTAGCTATTCCTGATAGTGCGGCAAAATTAGCTAGGTTACTAATTAGTTATCTGTAAATATAGCCATCAGGAATAATTGCTCTACACAGTCTGTTGTTTGGCTGCAGCTTTTTTGGCTCTCGCCACTGGATTCATCCAAGCTTCCAAGAAAGAGAAAAATCGCGAAGACAATAAATTGAGAATCAGATAGATTAAAGCGATCGCTGCATAAATTTCAAAAGCTCGGAAAGTTACCGCTACCGCTAACTGTCCCCGACGGAATAACTCTTCAAAACCAATTACCGCTACTAAACTAGTGTCTTTGAGTAAGGTAATAAATTCATTACCTAGAGGTGGAATCATCCGACGAAAAGCTTGAGGGAAAATAACATAATACATCGCTTGAGTGGGATTCATTCCTAAACACTCTGCCGCTTCTAATTGACCAGAATCTACCGAGTCAATACCCCCTCTGATGATTTCACTCAGATAAGCCGCAGCATTCATTCCTAAAGCGGCGATCGCCGCGGGAAAACGACCCAAGGTAAAGTTGAATCCCATTCCTTGGAGTAAAGCGGGTAAACCAAAGTAGATCATAAATAGCTGTACCAGTAATGGTGTTCCGCGGAAAAAATCAACGTACCATTTAGCTAGGATTCGTAAAATTTTGAGCTTAGACCTACGAATCACCGCGATGATAATTCCCCCAATCATCCCGACCAAAGTCGCTACAGCGGTTATCTGTAATGTAACCAATGCACCGATGAGGAAGTTAGGTAGCAGTTTAGCCCAGTCTAGATTATTTCCCTCTTGTATGTCTGCATCTTGTAAAATTGGCGCTATTTCCGGTAGTGTAGGTGCTTCTGAACCAAACCAGGCGGTATAAATTTCTTGATATCTACCGCTATCGATTAATGCTTGTAATGCTTCATCGATTTTCTCTACGTAAGGAGAATTGAAAGGAAAGGCAATACCGTAATATTCTTCGGTGAGATATTCTCCCGCTATTTTGACACCTTGAAGATTAGTATTTTTAATCGCGTATAGAGTAACCGGTAAATCGTTAACTACTGCATCAACGTTTCCATTGACTAATTCTTGTAAAGCAAAAACCGCTGAGTCGAAGTTAGAGATGATTGCTCCGGGTATTGTCGCTGCTTGAATTGCTCCTGTCGTCCCGATTTGAACCGCGATTTTTTTGCCTTCTAAGTCTTCAAAGCTGTTAATATCTTCGTTTCCCTCTTTAACAGCGATCGCTAAACCTGATTTAAAATAAGGACGAGAAAAAGCTACTGTCTGGGCACGCTCTAACGTAACTGTCATCCCGGTGATTGCTGCGTCAACTTGTCCCACTTGTAGTGCAGGGACAATCCCATCAAAGGGTAAAGTAATCCATTCGATCTTAAATCCTGCTTCTTCTCCTAAAGCGTTCATCAGATCAATATCAAACCCGACGAGATTACCGTCTTTGTCGCGCATTTCAAAGGGAGGAAAAGTTGGCTCTGTAGCTACTTTTAAAGTCTGATTCGCTGTAACCCCCGAACCAATTATGATTAAAAGACAACAAATTATTGCTATAATCGCTTGAAATAACCTGGAAATTTTTTTGCTCTTTAACAACATTGACTTTTCAGTTAGTTTATATATCTTTATCTTGTTTGGTGTTAATATTAACTAATTTCCTTGGGTTAAATGTAGCTAAATATACAATTTTCCCTTGGTTAAATTCTAAAATAGGTTACAAGTAAAATTAA
>CALGKL010000110.1 GCA_937930495.1 uncultured Gloeocapsa sp. | reverse complement strand
TTGGATAATCCCTATGTTCCTAATCTTTAAGCTTTTGCACCCGCAAAAGTTTGGCTAAACTCAACGATGGTAGTTTCGAGGAGTTTTTCGGTTTCTTCGCTCATTTTGTTGCCAGTTTGAATGGTTTGAGCTAATTCAGGTTTACTGGTTTTGATGTAATCTCTTAATCCTTGGGTAAATTCTGTGACTTGCTCTACGGGGATGTCTTTGAGTAGGTCTTTGATCCCTGCATAGGTAATTACTACTTGTTCCCATAGTGCTAGAGGTGAGTTTTGGGGTTGTTTGAGCAATTGACGTAGACGTTGACCTTTGGCTAGTTGTGCTTGAGTAGCTTGATCTAAGTCAGAAGCAAACTGAGAAAATGCCTCTAATTCATCGAATTGGGCTAATTCTAGCTTTAATTTACCCGCTACCTGTTTCATCGCCTTGGTTTGTGCTGCTGAACCTACACGAGATACAGAAATTCCCGCGTTAATCGCTGGACGGATACCCGCGTTAAAGAGGTCAGAAGAGAGGAAGATCTGACCATCGGTGATGGAAATCACGTTGGTAGGAATGTAGGCGGATACGTCACCTGCTTGGGTTTCGATAATAGGTAGTGCTGTCATACTACCACCCCCAAGGGCATCGTTGAGTTTAGCGGCTCTTTCTAGTAAGCGAGAGTGGAGGTAGAATACGTCTCCGGGGTACGCTTCCCGTCCTGGGGGACGACGTAGTAATAATGACATTTGTCGGTAAGCTTGAGCTTGTTTGGATAGATCATCATAGATGATCAAGGTTGCTTTCCCTTTGTACATGAAGTACTCGGCGATCGCTGCTCCGGCGTAGGGGGCTAGGTATTGTAGAGTAGCTGGGTCATTGGCGTTAGCTGCCACTACTACTGTATAAGCCATGGCGCCTTTTTCTTCTAGAGTCCCGATTACTTGGGCTACGGTGGAGGCTTTTTGACCAATGGCTACGTAAACACAGATTACATCTTCTGATTTTTGGTTGATGATGGTATCTACGGCGATCGCTGTTTTTCCTGTTTGACGGTCACCAATAATCAACTCCCGTTGACCACGTCCAATGGGAATCATCGCATCAATCGCCGTAATTCCTGTCTGCAGTGGTTCGCAAACTGACTTTCGATCTACGATTCCAGGCGCCATGGATTCTAGCAGACGGGTTTCTCCTGTATTAATTTCTCCTTTACCATCTAGGGGACGTCCTAACGGATCTACTACTCTGCCGATTAACGCTTCACCTACGGGGATTTCGGCGATTCTTCCTGTTGCTTTTACCGTACTTCCTTCTTGGATCGTTAAGCCATTCCCCATCAGTACCACACCCACGTTATCCTGTTCCAGGTTAAGGGCTACTCCCACAGTTCCTTCTTCAAATTCTACTAGTTCACCCGCCATGACTTTATCTAAGCCATAGACACGGGCTGTTCCGTCTCCTACTTGTAACACGGTTCCTACATTGCTTACTTGAACCTGTTGGTCATAGGATTCAATCTGCTGACGGATAATGTTACTAATTTCGTCTGGTCTAATACTAATCATCTTGCTTTTTCCCTTCTGCTTTTACCTAAAATTATCCCTTGCTTAGACTCAGGGCGAGACGACGCAATTGCCCTTTAATGCTGGTATCGAATACTTGAGACCCTACTCTAATGATGACACCACCAATTAGATCTGGATCAACAGTAGTTTTTACTTCTACCGCTGTTGCACCTGTTAAGCTGGTTATTTTATCCTTTACTGCTTGCAGTTGAGCCTCATTGAGACTTGTTGCTGAGGTTACTTCCGCTAAAACTATGTTATTGAGTTTGCGGAATAATTCTAGATATTTCTCGGCTATTTTATCTAAAAACATTATTCGGCCGCGATCTACTAGCAACATAATAAAGTTTTTCAGATAAACATTAGTATCTCCGAGGATCTTCTGCAAAACAGCTTTTTTCCCTTCGGCTTTGATTAAGGGATTCTCGAGAAAACTCCTCAATTCTGGCGAATTTTCCCATAATGACTCTAATGTCCGTAAATCTTCGCTGAATTCCACGGTCAGATTTTTTTCTTTCCCCAAAGAGAGCAACGCTTCTGCGTAGGGTTCAATTACTTGGGAGCTTACTCTACCACTCATTAGCGACCTCCTAGTTGAGCTATCGATCGCTCAGTTAGCTTTTCTTGTACTGAACTATCTAGATTGGTTTTTAGTTCTGATTCGGCTTTGGCTAGAGCTAAAGACACTATCTGGGCTTTAATCTGAGCGATTACTTTATCTGTTTCGGTGCTCAATTCTTTACTTGCTGTTGCTTGCAGTCTCGCTACCTCTTCTCTCCCTTGTGCTAGGATTGATTCTTTAACTTCTTGAGCTCTAGAGAGAGCATTTTGATGGATTTTTTCGGCTTCAGTTTGGGCTTGGGCTAGTTTTTGTTGCGCTTCTGCCAAAGCTGCCGCCGCCTCTTGTGCTCTTTGCTCTGCTTGTTTAATCTCTGCTTCTATTTTGTTTCTTCTGTCCGTGAGCAGTTGGGTGAGGAATTTTCGCCCGTAAAAGAGCAATAAGCCTACCAAAATCGCCAGATTCACTAAGTTAGTATCTAAGATATCTAAATTTAGCCCAAAGCCTTCATTGGCTAGATAATAAAACGTCCCCATTATCCCTCTTTTCTACGCTATTTAACTAATTCTGGACCTAAAAGTTTAGCAATCATTTGACGACTTAACTCATCAACTTGTTGCTCTAAAGAGGCTAGGGCTTGAGCTTTTTCGGCTTCAATCGTTTTAGCCGCGGCTTCTTTTTCCTGTTGTGCCTCTTGTTGGGCTTTTTGGATTTGTGCTGTCACGATTTTCTCGGCTTCAGCTTGAGCATTAGCAATAATTTCTTGGGATTGACGTCGAACGTCTTTTAATTCTTGCTCGTATTGTCTGGCAATACCTTCGGCTTTTTCTTTTCTTTCTTGAGCTTGGCCTAATTGATTGCGAATGTACTGCGCTCTATCATCTAGAGCTTTACCTAGTGGTTTATATAAAACCACGTTTAAAATTGCTACCAACAGGAGAAATTGTAGCGCCATTAAGGGTAGAGTTGCATTGATATCAAACAACCCGCCTTCAGCACTTTTTTCTACTGCTTCAGTGGCTAGTAATATTGTCCATTGTGTCATTTTTCAAGTTTGACCCGACAGCTTATCAACTTTACGCGAAATGCCTAGACAGAAAGAAATTTGTCTATCTAGGCTTGTGTTTAACTTACTTAGGAAAAGGGGTTAGCAAATAGTAAGACTAGAGCTACAACTAGACCGTAAATGGTGAGAGCTTCCATGAAGGCTAAGCTTAAGAGTAGTGTACCGCGGATTTTGCCTTCAGCTTCGGGTTGACGAGCAATACCTTCTACTGCTTGACCTGCTGCGTTACCTTGACCTAGTCCAGGTCCGATTGCACTTAAACCAACAGCTAGGGCAGCAGCTAAAACAGATGCAGATGCGACTAATGGATCCATGAGTTTTTTTCCTTTATCTATCAAAAATGAACGTCAACTAAATAGATTAAACCAGAGAAGGGTAACTTTGAGTTAATAAATCATTCGTGTTCTTCGCCACCGTGTTCTTCTAGCGCTTCATGTATATATGATGCCGCCAAGGTAGCGAAAATCAACGCCTGAATTGAACTCAAAAATAACCCTAAAATCATTAGGGGTAAGGGCACAAACAAGGGTACTAAAGTTACTAATACCGCTACTACTAATTCGTCGGCGAGGATGTTGCCAAAAAGACGAAAGCTTAGTGATAGGGGTCTAGTGAAGTCTTCTAACACCTTGAAGGGCGCTAAAATTGGGGTAGGTTCTAAATACCCCGCAAAGTAACCTAAACCTTTTTTACTAATTCCTGCGTAAAAATATGCTAGGGAAGTTAGTAAAGCGAGGGCTACTGTGGTGTTTATGTCGTTGGTTGGTGCTGCTAGTTCGCTATCAGGAATCTCGATCAGTTTCCAGGGAACTAATGCTCCTGACCAGTTTGACACAAAGATAAACAAGAATAAAGTACCAATAAATGGTACCCAAGGGCGATATTCTTTTTCCCCGATTTGATCTTTGACCAAACTGCGAATAAATTCTAGGACATATTCCATAAAGTTTTGAATACCTGTAGGAATTTTTTGAATATTTCTTGTCGCTAGAATGGAAGCGATCAATAAGATAGCGATCACCAACCAAGAACTCAGAAACACCTGTCCGT
>CALGKL010000109.1 GCA_937930495.1 uncultured Gloeocapsa sp. | reverse complement strand
GAAACTAAACAATTAATCAAATATTGTGCGATAACAGATGAAGATCCCTACGTCCAACAAACCGCTATCCAAGCTTTGGCTAAAAGTTGGTCTAATCATCAAGAAATACGGGATTGGCTCAAAAATCTAGCTCAATCCACTCACGATTCCTATCTCCGGGAAACAGTAGTGGTAGCTATAGCTGAAGCTTGGGGAAAAAATGATCAAACCCTAAAAATCATGCAATCCTTAGCCGAAGATGAGGAAGAATCCTACGTCAGAGGGATAGCATTACAAACAATAGTCAAAAAATGGCCTAAAAACCCTGAAACTCTGATTCTGTTGAGACAGAGAGCTTTTTTAGATCCAGATGAATATGTTCGCAGTATAGCGCTCCAAGCTTTAGCGGTAGAATGGGGAGAGCAACCCCAGGTGGTTATTTGGTTAAAAGAAGCGGCTTTTTTTGATCAAGATGAATATGTTCGCAGTATAGCAATTCAATATTTATCCAAACGCTGGAAGGGTAGAGAGGACATATTTAAATTTTTAAAAGAAATCGTCAAAACCGATGAGAATAATTATATCAGAGGGATAGCGATTCAAGAATTAGCTAAAGAATGGCAAGAATACCCAGAGGTATTGGCAATGTTGCAAGAATTGAGTGTAACAGATACCTCGGTAACGATTAGACGTATAGCCATACAGGCGATCGCCAGAGAATGGCCTCAAGAAACTTCTATTTTTTTATGGCTACAAAAAAGAGCTTTATCAGCAGAAGATTTAGAAATCAGAATCGTCGCCTTACAAAGTCTGCTCCAATATGGAGAACATAACATCGCTTTGTTACCTTGGTTAAAACAATTAATCCTCACTGATTCTGTCTTGGAAGTGCGGGTGATCGCCTTAAAAGAATTAGCTAAACACATCCAGACTAAACCCGATTTAGGGATTTGGCTCGCCGAAATAGCACAACAGGATGAACATAACAGTATGCGTAGCGTAGCTATGCAAGAATTGGTTAAACAGACAGCCAACTCTAACTCAGATTTGTTACAATTCTTAATAGAAAGAGCGACTCAAGATCCTTTTGAGCGTAGGTATCCCTTTGAATCTAACCCTAGACAAATTGCCTTAGAATTGATGGTTAAATATTATCCTCAAGCTTTAGAGACCAAATCTTTACTAGAAGATAGAGCCATCAACGATCCCGATGAAGAGGTTAAAACCTTTGCCAAAGAACAATTAGCAATATTAATTAACAAACAAATATGACTATAGAAGAAATTAGCACCCAATTAGAAAGTCCCAATTCTCGCGATCGCCTTTTAGCTTTAGTAGCTTTAAGAGAAGTACCAGCAGAAACAGCAGTACCACTGATCAAAAAAGTACTGCACGATGAAGTTTTACAGATTAAATCAATGGCGGTATTTGCTCTCGGATTAAAAATCACCCCAGAATGTTACCCCCTACTGGTAAAATTCCTAGAAACAGACCCAGATTACGGAATTAGAGCCGATGCAGCAGGAGCACTGGGTTATTTAGGGGATAATCGAGCTTTTGAACCCTTAGTGAGAGCTTTTTACGAAGATACCGAGTGGTTGGTACGTTTCAGTGCAGCGGTATCACTAGGGAATTTACAAGACATTAGAGCCAAAACCGTATTATTAGAAGCCCTAAATAGTCCCGAAGTCGTCTTACAACAAGCAGCGATCGCCGCTTTAGGAGAAATAAAAGCAGTAGAAGCGATCGAATCTCTGCTCAAATTTGTCCAATCAGAGGACTGGTTAGTCAGACAAAGACTAGCGGAAGCATTGGGCAATTTTAACACGGCTCAAAGCATTTCCGCTTTAAAATACCTAGCGAAAGATTCTCACCCACAAGTATCCCAAGCAGCGTTAATCTCTTTACAAGGTTTAGACAAGAAATGAAATTGGTCTAATTTGGGTCAAAAAGCGATCGCCAATTTTTCCCGTACTGGTGAAGGATACGGGAAACGAGTCTTAACTGAAGTATTGACGATAACGAGCCAAAGCCAGTAAAGGAAAGTATTGCTGATAGTAATGATATTTCAGGTAAAAATGACCAGGAAAACCCGTACCTGTAAACTCAGCTTCGTACCAAGTACCATCGGGTCGTTGAGTAGTTAGCAGATAATCGACGCCACGACTTAATTGAGGTTGGTAGGATTGTTGGGTAACATTGTGAGCAGCTAATAAACCAATTAAAGCCCAAGCGGTTTGAGAAGCGGTACTATTTCCCTGACCTTTGAGACTAGGATCGTCATAACTACGACAAGTTTCCCCCCATCATCCATCGGGATTTTGACAACTGAGTAACCAGTTAGCGCCTTTAATAATATTCTCGCGGTGTTTTTGGGGAGAAATTAAAGCTAAAGCTGAAAGTGCTCCACTAGTACCATAAATGTAGTTAACTCCCCACCGTCCAAACCAACTCCCGTCTGTTTCCTGTTGTCCAACCAAATAGGCGATCGCTTTATTTACCCTAGCAGGGGACATAGTTACAGAGATAGAGCCTAACATCTCTAAAACTCTAGCGGTAACGTCAGCGGTATTAGGATCAATCATCGCTTTTAAATCAGCGTAGGGAAGGTAATTTAACCAGTTTTGGTTATTATCGAGGTCAAAAGCAGCCCAACCACCTTCGCGACATTGCATAGTTTCCATCCAAGCTACACCCCGTTTGATCGCACCTTGTTTTAGGGCTTCATTAGGGAGTTTTAAGCTTTGTAAAGCCATGATCACTACCGCTGAATCATCTAAGTCGGGATAGAAGCGGTTGATAAATTCAAAAGCCCAACCACCAGGAGTACCTTGTCTATTCTTAATTTTCCAATCCCCATAGTCAAGGATTTGTTTTTCGATTAACCACTCTCCCCCTTTAACTAAAGCGGGATGATCCCGATTAATACCCGATTCTACCAAAGCGCGCAACACCCAAGCTGTATCCCAAACGGGAGAGACACAGGGTTGGACACAACAGCTATCCTCGGTTTCTTTTATAAAATCATCTATAGCTTTAAATCCCCTTTGGACAATAGGATCATTTAATTCATAGCCTAAAGTCCGTAAAGCTAACATAGAATTAAGCATCGCTGGAATAATTCCCCCCCAATCTCCCGTTACTTCTTGTCGGGTTAAGATCCATTCTTGAGCAGCTTTAAGACTAGCTTCCCGGAAGGGGACTAAGTTGAGGGATTCGCTAAGTTTAAAGAATTTATCTAACCAGATAAATAGGTCATTTTTACTTGGCAATTGATAACGAACATTAGCTATCCCCTCTGTATAGAGTTCATTGAGGTTAAAATCTGGGGCGATTTGATAGACAGGCTTTTGGTCAAAAACGATTAAGAG
>CALGKL010000108.1 GCA_937930495.1 uncultured Gloeocapsa sp. | reverse complement strand
TCTAAAGCCTGACGCCAATGACTAACGGAGGTTTGCCAATCTCGATTATCCAGGTTATCTTGAGCTAATTTTGCTTGTTCTTGGGCTTGTTGATATAACCCTGAGGCGATGGTTTCCTGTTGCACTCTCTGATTAGTTTGTGCTAAACGAGATTCATAGATGGTAGCTAATTGCTCAATTTCCTTTGGATATTGATAGGCTATTTTACTATCTTTCGGAATGTTAGCTAATCTTAGCTTAGCTGTGCGCCAGGTTGCTGCCACTAATTGCCAGTTTTCTAGAGTACGAGCCACAGTTTCTCTAACTTTACCCAATTTTTCTGCTTCTTGAGCGGTTTTTAAGCTAGTAATTGCTTGTTTTTCCCTGTGGAATTCTTCTAGACGAGATTGGGCTAATTCTGTCAGAGTACTATCACTAGGGATGTTGGACAACAGAGCGATCGCCTCATCCCAGAGAGACTCTATTTTTTGAGCCGCTTCTATACTCAGTGGTAGTTGAGTTAGAGATAAGGCTTCTGTTTTAAGAGTATCAGCTTGTAGAAGATTTTCCATCCCTTGGATTTGTTGTTGATAATTATGGCTCAAATGTTGAGCTTCACGATAGTGAGGAGAAATAGAGGGTATAGATTGCAGTAATCGATGAGCGTTATTTAGTTGGTCTAGGGCTTTATTTAAGTCCCCAGGGGTATAATTAATAATCAACTCAGCTTGTTTGGCTAAACGATTAGCTTCAGGAATCAAGATACAACTATTACTGAACAGACAGTGACTTTGAGCGAGATAACCAAGGAAAACCGCTGTAACCGCTCCTACACCCCCTAAAGCTAATTTAGGTAATTTCGGGAATCCCCATGATTTTATTGACTGAGGAGATGTCGGTTGAGGTGAGAGAGTTTCGGGTAAAGTTTGGGAAGGAGGTGAAGTCACCTTCACGGGAGCCGGTAATAAATTACTTTGATACTGGTCTTGTACTACCAAGTAGAGTAAAACTTGATACTCAGAGGAAATCAACAGTTGATTTAAATGTTCTTTGACTACCCCAAAAAGCTTTCGAGGGTAGGGCATAGAGGGTTGTTCGTAGTGCAACATAATCATTAGATTATTGTCCCGCAATAAACAAGATATTTTGCGAGGAACAACACCGACATTATGGGGGGATAAAGATTGTGTTAATAGTTGTTCGAGTTCGGAAAGGGAGATTAAACCGTTTCGAGTTTTTAACATTTGAGCTTACTATATTAAATAACAAAGAATAGGTTTCAATTTTTTGTATGGTTGACTTATTAGAATATCAGGCGAAAGAGTTATTCAAACAGGTTGGTATTCCTACTTTACCCTCTCAGGTGATTGCTGAGCCAAGAGAATTAAGACAATTAGAGATCCCCTACCCTATTGTAGTGAAATCTCAGGTCAGAGCATCGGGAAGGGGAAAAGCGGGTGGGGTAAGGTTTGCGGAAAATACTATAGATGCGATCGCCGCAGCCAGGATCATTTTTAATCTCCAGATTTTAGGTCAATTTCCAGAGGTTGTCCTAGCAGAAGCCAGATATAACGTTCAACAAGAGCTATTCTTAGGAATTGTCCTAGATTATCAGCGCAATTGTCCGGTTTTATTAGGTTCGATTCAGGGAGGAATCAATCTGGACTCTCTCTTAGCTAACTTACAAGCTATCCCCCTAGAAGAGGATTTTTTCCCCTATCAAGGGAGAAAACTGTGTCGTCAAATGGGGTTGACGGGAAATCTGATTGAAACCGTAAGCGGAATTATCACCAAGATGTACACCTTATTCCTCTCTAAAGACTTAGATTTAATCGAAATCAATCCCCTAGGAATTAGTCCCCAAGGGGAAGTTATGGCTCTCGATGGGAGAATTAGTGCTAATGATACTGGTATCCAACGTCATCCCAAACTCAAAGGGTTAATAGAGTCTGAGATTGAACCTTTATTTTGGTTACCCTTGAAACCCAAAAGCGCCAAAATCGGCATTATCTGTAATAGCATCGATTTAGGGATGGCTTCTTTAGATTTAATCGCACCCACAGGAATAACCGCGGGTTGTTTAGTGATTAAAGATAATCTCGAAGATTTAAAACAGGGGTTACAAGAATGGCAAAAAATCCCCGAAACGGAAGTTATCTTGATTAATATACTCAAAAATCAGCGATATAGTGAGTTAGTTGTCAGAATAATTGCTGATTATCTGCAATCATTGGCTATACCCAAACCCAAAAGCGATGAAAGATACGAAAGACCTACAGGAATAGTTAGCCGTCAAAAGATTCCATCGATACCCCTAACCAAAACCCCTAGCTTGGTTTTACGTTTGTTGAGCCAGGATTTTGAGCAATGGCAACAGTTATTAACAGGATTACCTGTATACTGGTCAGAAGATTTAGAAAGTGCGGTAACACAAACTATTTCTTTAGCACAAGGAGCTAAACATGAATTGGCAGACTTCGGGTCAGATTTTGGTACAAGGTCTTAAGGAGACAGATGTTATTAACTGTATAACAAAAATGCGCGCCCAAGGAGCAGCAATCGTCGCCGGCGTTGACCCAAGTCCAGAAAATGACATAATCCAAGAAGTACCAATTTTTGCCTTAGTATCGGAAGCGATCGCC
>CALGKL010000107.1 GCA_937930495.1 uncultured Gloeocapsa sp. | reverse complement strand
ACTGCTTGGATTGATCCTTTTATGAAGGAAAAAACCCTGAGCATGATTTGCAGTATCAAAGAGCCTCGCACAGGAGAATGGTATAACCGTGATCCCCGTACCATTGCTCAAAAAGCGGTAGAATTTCTCCAAAGCACTGGTTTGGGTGATACAGCCTTCTTTGGACCTGAAGCCGAGTTTTTTATTTTCGATGATGTTCGTTTTGACCAAAGCGAAAACAAAGGTTATTACTACGTAGATAGTGTCGAGGGACGTTGGAATTCGGGTAAAGATGAAGAGGGTGGTAACCTTGGTTATAAACCCAGATACAAAGAGGGTTACTTCCCCGTAGCTCCTACAGATACATGTCAGGATATTCGGACCGAAATGCTTCTGACGATGGCTGCTTGTGGTGTCCCGATCGAAAAACATCACCACGAGGTGGCAACGGGTGGACAAAATGAGTTAGGTATTCGTTTTGCTACTCTAGTACAAGCTGCTGATTATCTGATGACCTATAAATACGTTATTAAAAACGTAGCTAAAAAATATGGTAAAACCGTAACCTTTATGCCCAAGCCTTTATTTAATGATAATGGTTCAGGTATGCACACCCACCAATCTATCTGGAAAGACGGTAAACCCTTGTTTGCTGGTGATGAGTACGCGGGTTTGAGCAAAATGGCTTTACATTATATCGGTGGCATTTTAAAACACGCTCCTGCTCTTTTGGCGATTACTAATCCGACTACTAACTCTTATAAACGTCTTGTTCCAGGTTTTGAAGCTCCTGTGAACTTGGCTTATTCCCAAGGTAACCGCTCTGCTTCTATACGTATTCCTCTTTCTGGTCCTAATCCTAAAGCTAAGCGTCTAGAATTCCGTTGTCCCGATGCTACCTGTAACCCCTATACAGCTTTTGCTGCTATGTTATGTGCGGGTATCGATGGGATCAAAAATGAAATTGATCCTGGTGAACCCTTAGACGTGGATATCTACGATCTCAGCCCTGAAGAGTTAAGCAAGATTCCTTCTACCCCTGGATCTTTAGAAGCTGCTTTAGAAGCTTTAGAAAAAGACCACGCTTTTCTAACTGATACCGGTGTCTTTACTACAGATTTCATCGAAAATTGGATTGAGTATAAACTAGACAACGAGGTTAACCCCATGCGTCTACGTCCTCATCCCTATGAGTTCTGTTTATACTATGACGTCTAGTCACTGATTACTTTTCCGAAAAGACATACCTTAAAAAAGGGGGCGACGAAAGCTCCCTTTTTCCAAGGGGAGTTGATTTACTTATGTATTTAGACACGTAAACACGCCATTGTACTTACAGCTTATCATTACTTTTCTGCTTTGTCAAGGGCGGTTGACTCCTTAGCATCAGTCTTGAGGAGACACCAAAACCTTATTTAAAATACATTTTTAAGCACGGGATCCCCCATTATAAGTGTAATTTTTTACCACAACTCTTAGACTTTGTCAAGGGCGACAAACTCCCTATTATGGGTTGGGGTGATAAGCTTGCTTAGACTATTGTGTATATACATTTTACGTGCAAAAAAAGCCCCATTTTACTTACGATTTAACAAAATTTGGCGACTTTGTCAAGGGCTATTTACTATTTTTTTTCTTTGGGGGTGGGTGGAGGTAGTTATTTTGTTTTCCGACAAGATGCGCTCACGCTTAGCTAAAGGTTTCAGTATGAGTCTAACCATAGCTATGTAAATTAGAGTTTCGCTGATTTGAGAATATTTCTCATAAGATATCTGATAAGTTAGAAATATAGGAAATTATACTATTTTGCTTAAATTAAAAAATTTTTATGAAAACTTGTAGTTGTGTTTTTTAATCAGGAAGTCAAGGGAAAACAACGACTTCCTATTTTTTATCTAGATTGTTGGCAAAGCAAAGAAAGTTTTAGCTATTGATTGCGATCCTCAAGCTAATTTAACTATCCCTTTAAGATTATAAAACCGTTCCCCGTAATGATTCAGCGTCTTGAGCGGGAATTAAGTATAAACTTAATAAATCGGTGAAAATGCCGGTAATAAGAGGTAATTTACGGCAGAATTTGACAAATTTAGGACTATTGCTTCCTTCGATCGCCTTCAAAGCTTGGTTACGTTGAGCGCAACGTTCTAATTTAGGGAAAAATTGGGGATGTTCTACATTGAGGGTAACAGGAAAAGCCCTAGCTGAGGTTTCGTTGGTTTTGCGGATAACTTGGCGATCGTATTCTTGTGGATCTAGTCCAATTGCTCGGTAAAAATCAGCTCGTTCGTGTACCGTTAGGGTATGGGTAGCAAATACGGATAATAAGAAGAATTTAGCCCATAATTTAGCTTTCCAATTATTCCACATTTCAGGTTGCGATCGCAATAAAGCCTTAAAAATATCCCCATGACGGTTTTCATCTTGACACCAACTTTCAAACATTTTAAATAGGGGATAGAATTGATATTCCTGATGTTGTTCTAGGTGACGATACATCAAGATATAGCGCCAATAACCGATTTTTTCTGAGAGATAAACCGCATAAATAACCCATTCTGGCTTAAAAAAAGTATAGGTGCGATGTTTGGTCAGATAACCTAAATCTAGAGTGATCTTAAAATCAGCCATCGCTTTATTGAGAAATCCTGCGTGACGCGCTTCATCTCGAGCCATCAGGTGAAAGATTTCGGCTAAAATCGGGTTGCGGTCTTTGATTTTACGAGATAATTCTTTAAACAGGAGAAATCCGGAGAATTCCGAAGTACAAGAACGTTCTAAAAAATCGATAAAAACTTCGCGGGTATGTTCGTCGATATGTTCCCAGGATTGTTGAAACTCTTCGTCGCGGACAAAGTGATCGCGGTTATAGTCGGTACGCATTTCAGCGATCATCGCTTTTAATTCTTCTTCCTGTGAGGAGATATCCATATTAGCTACAGCCTCAAAGTCTGTAGTATAAAATCGAGGTGCTAACAAGGTTTCTTCTGTGGTGGTTTTTTTCGTCAGAGTTGCCGAAGCTGTATTGTTCATAATTCCTTAATAATTTGCTAAATGGCTAATTAATCATATTTTATCTAGCAAAATGTCTATCATTACGATTAAGTTTTATGAATAGATAAGGGGAAAAAAGGATATTCTTATATAATCAGATATCGTAAATTCAGAGAAATAACCCTTATGAGCACAGATCTAGCTAGCCAACTACGAGAAGGGACAAAAGACTCTCACACCATGGCGGAAAATACCGCTTATATGAAATGTTTTCTCAAGGGTATAGTCGAAAAAGAACCCTTCCGTAAACTCCTAGCTAACCTATATTTTGTTTACAGCACTCTAGAAGAGGAGTTAGACAAACATCGAGAACATCCCATCGTCGGGTTAATTTATTTTCCCGAACTCAATCGTCGTGAAAAATTAGCCGAGGATTTAGCCTATTATTATGGGGACAATTGGCAAGAGATCATAAATCCATCTGTAGCAGGTGAGGTTTATGTCAATCGTCTCCGCGAAATAGCCAATAGTGATCCTGCTTTACTAGTAGCTCATGCTTATGTACGCTATTTAGGGGATCTTTCCGGAGGACAAGGGTTAAAACATATCGTCCGTTCGGCTTTAAAATTACCAGAAGGTGAAGGGACAAAATTCTACGAGTTTGACGCTTTTACCTCTGTAGAAGCTAGAAAAGCTTTTAAATGCAAGTATCGCGATACCCTCAATAGTCTCCCCATTGATGGGGAATTAGCGCCAAAAATTGTCGCCGAAGCTAACTATGCTTTTGCACTCAATCGTGATGTTATGCACTCACTAGAAGCAGAAGTAAAAGCAGCGA
>CALGKL010000106.1 GCA_937930495.1 uncultured Gloeocapsa sp. | reverse complement strand
TCCCAATTAAAGCTAAAATTAAGGCTAACATTAGAGTAATTTTCTATTGGGTTTTATACCCTTGACTATAGTTCGTAAATCCGCCAAAGTTTAGATCAATTAAATCTAATAAATTGGGGTAAAAAATCTGTAAAACTTGATCAATTAATTGACCTTGTTTGTTTAATAAATTATCTGCTAAACGAATAACCGCCATATTGGGTGCAGCTTGAGGTCTTTGTTGTGATACTCTGTTAACAGCATCTACATGATCATCGGTGAATGCGGTATAAATAGCTATAGCTAAGGCACTAGAACGACTTATTCCGGCATGACAATGAACTAAAATTTCTGTATTTTTTCTCTGGAATAAATAGATATCTTCAACAAACCTAACAGCTGTTTCTAACATTGTTGGGTTAATTATTTCTTCCTCTGCTTGATAAACTTCTTCCCAAGTATCATCAAAATCTAAACGAAGAAGTGGAGAAAATTTGCTGACTTCTTTAGGTTCTAAGATACGCTCTCCTGGAGCCATAATCGATATTATCCCATTTACTTTAGGAATATATTGATCAACTTCTGTTAAACCACATACATATAATTGCATAATTTCTACTGTTAGGGCGCTTGTGCGCCCAATTAACAAGTTAAAAGTAATTATTCTGAGACGGTTTCTAACTTTTTGAGAGCTTTTTCTAAACGATTTTCAGCATCAGCAAATAATTCTGCTTTTTTCTCTAGTATTTCTCCTGGATAATCTTCGAGAATTTTTGTCGATAGAGAGACACGTTTTTTCAGAGTATCTAATTCCACAATCACTGCTTTAACAGTGTCACCCACACGGAATAAATTAAAGATAGATTCGATGTGTTGAGAGCTAATTTGCTTGATGTGTAATAAACCTGTGATATTATCTAGGTTAACAAAGACTCCATAGGATTCTATGCGGGTAATTGTTCCTTCGACTAGGTTTTTTTCTTCTAGTTTATCTATAGCTTCGGCTTGAGCCATTTGACGTTGAGAGAGGATTAATTTGCGGCGATCGCTATCTACTTCTAATAAGTTAGCGTTGAGTTCTTGACCGATGAGAGATTCGAGGTTATCTTTAGAGAGAAGGTGCGATCGGGGGATAAAGCCTCTTAAACCATCTACTTCTCCTGTAACTCC
This sequence comes from uncultured Gloeocapsa sp., assembly GCA_937930495.1. Taxonomy (GTDB): domain Bacteria; phylum Cyanobacteriota; class Cyanobacteriia; order Cyanobacteriales; family Gloeocapsaceae; genus Gloeocapsa. The sequence goes on along the minus strand of CALGKL010000106.1, from coordinate 1,454 downwards.
ACCTTTGTTGACTCCGGTTACCACCATTGTGACTGTTTCCCCTGTTTCTTTGATTTCTCCTAGACGTTGCCAAGCTTCCTGCATAGCTAACTGACGTAGAGAGAGGGTTACTTGACCGTCGGCGTCTTGTTCGCGGATAATTAAGAAATCTCTTTTTGTTTCTAGGGGTAAGATTTCGGCTAAATCGGTAATGCTGTTAGCGGGTACTTCTTTTAAGGGGATAAAACCTGGGGATTTGCCCTGAATATCAACAAAAACGCCATCAGGGCTGTATTGAATTACTGTTCCTGATACTATGGTACCTTTATTAAACTGAAAATCGAGACCTTCTAGTGCTTTAGCAAAATCATCTTGAGAAAAAGAAACATTTTGCTGACCAGAAGAGGTTGATTGTGAACTCATAATAAGTAAAGTGATCTAATTTCTTTAATTTAACAAATTCTGGGTAATTGTTCACCACTGAGTAAATCGAGGATACGTCTAGCGCCGATCGCACTTTCGGTAGTTACTAACCCGATTTGACTATCACTAGTTCCTACCACTTCACCAATGATACTAGCTTCAGGATGAATAGATTGTAAGATTTCTAAGGCTTGTTGAGCATCCTCGGGTGGGATAAAAGCAATGAATCTCCCCTCGTTAGCGACATAGAGAGGATCTAAACCTAGGATAGCACAGGCTCCCTGTACTTGTTCTTGTACTGGTATATTGGGTTCGGAGATATTAATCTGTACTCCTCCACTACTAGCGATTTCATTGAGGGCACTAGCCAACCCTCCTCTGGTTAAATCTCGCAGACAGTGAATAGTTATGCCCGCGTCTAATAAGTCTAAGACTATTGGCGCTAAAGGTGCACAGTCGCTGGTAATGGTGGTTTCAAAGGTTAAACCCTCTCTAACCGCCATAATAGCAATGCCGTGACGACCGAGATCACCACTTAATAACAATAAATCTCCTACCTTAACTGAACTTGGGCTAATCATTTGCTCGTGTTCTATGATCCCAATTCCTGCGGTATTGATAAAGATCCCGTCTCCTTTACCCCTATCTACTACCTTGGTATCTCCTGTGACTATGGTTACTCCTGCTTGAGTAGCTGCTGTTTGGATAGATTGCACAATTTTCCAGAGGGTTTCTGTGGCTAAACCTTCTTCGATAATTAAACCCAAACTGAGATAAAGAGGACGCGCGCCACTCATAGCTAGGTCATTAACTGTACCATTGACGGCGAGTGTACCGATGTCACCTCCTGGAAAAAATAGGGGATGAATGACGTAAGAATCGGTGGTAAAGGCGATTTTATTCCCTGAGAGGTTTAAGGCAACAGAGTCGTGTAATTCTTTTTGTCCAAAGGTAGGGGTAAAGATCTGATTGATTAATTGTTGCATCAGTTTACCCCCACCACCATGGGCGAGGAGGATTTGGGGGTATTGTTGAATGGGGATAGGACATGT
>CALGKL010000105.1 GCA_937930495.1 uncultured Gloeocapsa sp. | reverse complement strand
GGCACAATTCAAGGGGTAGAAATGCTTCTAGCTGCTAAAAAAATCAACCCTGAATTGGTTTTGGTTCACGGTGTTCCCAATCCCCCTCTCAACCTCGGGACAATTCTAGGTGTAACAGGAGCAGCTTTATTACTCAACTTGCTTACCGCTATCCTCTTGAAAAAATCCCTCACCAAAAGAATTGAACAGTTAAACTCTTTCGTGCGCAATTGGCAACCAGGTAAAGGTCAAACCCCAGGGATTCAAGGTGCAGACGAAATCGGTCAATTAGCTACCATCTTTGCCAATTTAACCAGGGAAATAGAAATTAATCAAGAAAATCTGGAGTTGGAAACAGAACAAGCAAACATCCTCGCCGACATGAGTAATACTCATGATTTGCGAGAAACTACCTTGCCCACCTTTCTAACCAATAAACTAGAAGAAGCCAGAAACCTTCTGGGTTTGGATCGTCTTCTAATTTACCATATAACCACCGAAGGAAAAGGTCACGTAGCCTTAGAAGCCATCGCTTATGGCTGTGAAAGTAGCCTAGAAGCCTCAATAGATGATGGGTGTATCCCCAAAAACTTATTGCAAGCCTATCAACAAGGTCGCGTAGTACCGATTCCCGATACGGCTAAGGCTAATTTTCACCCCGAACATTTCGATTTGATGAAACGCTTAGGGGTCAAAGCTAATTTAATCGTCCCCATTATCAGTCAAGGGCAATTATTCGGCTTATTAATCGGACATGACTGTCAAAAAACTCACCAATGGCAACAAAGGGAAATCAACTTTATTAGACAATTAGCTATTCAAATCGGGATAGCGATCGATCGGGTTTCCCTACAGCGCCAACAACAAGAAGACACCCAAATGCAGCAACAACTCACTACAATAGTTAGCCAAATCGGGGAATTATCTACAGCAAATGAGATTTTTAACGTCGCGATTAACGAAGCGCGCAACACCCTAAAAGCAGACCGCGTCATTATCTACCGTTTTGATGAGACTTGGCAAGGTAAAATAATCGCTGAATCCGTCTCGCCCGATTTTCCCGCCGCTATTGGTGCAACTATTGCCGATCCTTGTTTCGCGGAAAAATACGTAGAAAAATATAAACAAGGGAGAATACAAGCCACCGCTGATATCTATAACGCAGATTTGACAGATTGTCACCTCCAACAATTAGCCCCCTTTAAAGTCAGAGCTAATCTAGTCACGCCTATTGTGATTCAAGGTAATCTCATAGGCTTACTTATCGCTCACCAATGCTCCAAACCTCGTCATTGGCAACGTCGAGAAATCGACTTCTTGAGTCAACTAGCTAAACAAGTAGGCTTGGCAATTGAAAAAGCTTCAATTATCGAAAGTCAACGACTCAGTTTAGCAGGAGAGCGCCAAGCTAGAGAACAATTACAAAAAAAAGCCTTGCAATTGATGATGGACATCTACCCCGTTAGTCAAGGAGACCTCACTATCGATGCTAGGGTTACTCCCGACGAAATCGGGACGATCGCTGACGCTTACAATAGCTTAATCGCTAAATTACGTGAAATCATCACCCAGGTTCAAGAAACAACCGCAGAAATAATTGATAGCACCGAATTTAATCACAATTTCTTAACACAACTAAACGAAAATAGCGATCGCCAAACTCAAGAGATTATTAACTCCCTCGAACGCTTACAACTGATGAACGAATCAGTACGCAGTGTGGCTATTAATGCTGAACAAGCAGAAGTAACCCTCGCTCAAGCTAACCAAAAAATTGAAGAGGGAGAAGCAGCTATAAACTGTACAGTAGATGAAATGCTTAATATACAGGCTATAGTCGCAGAAACCAGTGAAAAAGTGAAAAAATTGGGAGAATCAAGCCAAGAAATAGGTAAAGTGGTTAATTTAATCCGCAAAATAGCCGCTCAAACCCACCTACTCGCCTTAAAAGCCTCCATCGAAGCAGCAAGAGCAGGAGAAGAAGGTAGAGGCTTCGCCGTAATCGCCGATGAAGTAAGATCATTAGCATCTCAATCAGCAGAAGCGACCGCAGATATCGAAAAACTCGTTGGCGACATTCGTAGCGCTAGCAACGATTTAGTGATCGCCATCGAAAACGAAAAAAATCAAATAGAACAAGGAACTACACTAGTAGAAACAACCAGAGAAAGTTTAAATCAAATTACCCTAGTCTCCTCAAAAATAAATCAGTTTATCGTCGAAATAGCCCAAATAGCTTTAGAAGAATCAAACGAAAGCACAGATCTGACAAAAGCCATGGCGAACGTAGCAGCGATCGCTCAAGAAACTTCAAAAACTACGGCAGAATCTCTAACTTACTGTCAAAGATTACTGTCTATAGCTCAGCAATTACAAAAGAATACTGCTCAATTTAAGCTAAAATAAAACACCATGACTAATCGCGATAGACAAGGCTCAGCTTATCAATTCTTTATCGAAGAAGTACCCGAACTACTACACATTATAGAAACAGGGATACTGACTCTCAAAAAGGAAAAAAGTACAGGGACAATTCATGAAATCATGCGCGCCGCTCACTCAATCAAAGGAGGAGCAGCAAGCGTAGATTTGCAAGCAATCAAAACCATCTCTCATCGCCTAGAAGACTATTTTAAAGCCTTATATAGCGATGAAATTAGCAT
>CALGKL010000104.1 GCA_937930495.1 uncultured Gloeocapsa sp. | reverse complement strand
CTTTTGACGGCTTGAGCTTGTTGCCAATTACCGGGATAGGGATAGATAGCATAGGTAAATCTGTGTTTACCTGTATCTGCTTCAGGATCGGGCCAGGTTGGACTACGTAAGAGAGTCAGTCGTAGTTGACTAGGTTGACTATCATAGCCATATTTGCAGTCGCTGAGGAGACTGACGCTATAGTTATGATCTTCTAAAGTAGCCCAACCGAGGGCGCTAACTTCCCATTTGCTGGTAGATTGAGTGGGACGTGGGGTAGCGCCACAGGGTGTACCATAAATAACGCGATCGCTACTTAAACTCAGGGGAAAGGCTGCTTTAACCAGGGTATGCTTTTCTTGCCAATCAACCTGAGTGACTATTTTTAATAGACGAGATTTATACTCTAATAGGTAATCTTGTTGCCAATGGGATTTACCTTGGGTTCGGATCACCCGAATACACCAGCGTAGGGGTCCTGTTTCCAGATATTGAATCTCTTCTAATTGAGTGGGAGGGAGGGGATAAGCTTGATAATTGGGGTCTATATTCCAAGCGTCCCAATATTGACCTTGGTCTGTAAAACTTTGTAATTGGTTACCTCGATCGCTGAGTATTTCTTTTTGGTTGATTTGATCGTAAATACTGCGGATATCTCCTGTTTCCGGACAAATAACTACCTTTAAATAACCGTTATCTAGGACATAGTCTGTGGGTCGGGGTTGGGGGTAAGTTTGTTCTAGGGGGTATAACCAATAGAGACGATAACCTACCGAGGGGATAGCTTCGGGATAAAAGAGTAATTCTTGTTGCTGATTTAGTTGAGTGATTAGGGGTTCTCCGGTTGTGGTCATGATTCCCCAATTTCCCTGAGGGATAGAGATGGTAACTAGTTCTGAACGTGACCAATTGAGGGAGTTAAAGATTACTAGGGGTTTAGCTTCAGGGTGGAATGAGGGGGGAATTTCTATAGCTGAGGCGATCGCCGCCAATGATTGTGTGAGTATTCTATTCCCGATTGTTTTAGCTTGAGACCAGCGGTTTTCTGCTTCGGTAAATACTTCTGGTATGGATGTTCCCGGGAGGATATCGTGGAATTGATTAAAGAGAATTTGTTGCCATGCTTCGGAGATAGACTCTTGACCATTGGTTTTTTTGACGCTGCTTTGATCGCGGTTAAAATATACCCTTGCAGCTACAGACATAAACAATTCCGCTTCATAAATCAAACCCTCACTCTCTCGATTGAGTTTTTTTTGGTCAGCGTGGGTGGTATAACAACCGCGATGAAATTCCAGGTAGAGTTCATCATCCCAACAGGGGAGATTAACGGTGGGGAGTTGTTGCAGATAATTTAAAGCCGTGGTGAAGCGAAGTTGGGGGAAAAAGGGGGAATCAGACCAAGGTTGGACTAATTCTAGCATTTCTTGGCTAGGACCACCGCCGTGATCTCCCACACCAGGAAGCCAAAGGGATTGGGTGAGTTGAGTTTGTTGATACCAATTAAAAGCGTGGTTACTCATAGAGAGGGGATTAGTATCCATCACTCCCGTGAGATTAGGGGGTAAAAGTAGGGTTAAAATCGTACTTCCCTCGGGCGATCGCCAATTAAACCAACCGTAGGGAAAAGTATTGGTATCATTCCAGTGGAGTTTTCCGGTGAGAAAGTAATCAATTCCCCCTTGTCGGAGGATTTGGGGGAGTTGGGAGGGAAAACCGAAGCTATCGGGTAACCAAGCGATGGGGGTAATTTGACCGAATTTTTGCCGGAAGTAGAGTTGTCCATAGAGAAGTTGACGGATGAGAGATTCTCCCCCAATCAGATTGACTTCGGGTTCAACCCACATACCACCGAGTATTTCCCAAGTTCCCTGTCTGACTTTGGTTTGGATCGTGGTAAATAAATCAGGGTGATGTTGTTCAATCCATTGGTAAAGTACTGCGCTAGTATGACCAAAGGTTAACTCAGGGAAGATTTCTTGAAGCGAAATCACCGCCGTAAAGGTATTTTTAGCCACTTTCCAAGTTTCTGAGACCGTCCACAACCAAGCTAGATCTAGATGGGCGTGACCGAGTAGGTTAATCTGGTATTGTTGCAGCGGGGTAGCTAGAGGGAGAAGTTGGTGAGAGATTGCTTGTAATTGCGCCTCAAAAGCGTTACTATCAGTCACTAAACTCCAATCGATACCAGAGATATATTCAGCTAAGACAGGGAGTTTTTCCGGGTCAAATTTGTGCAGATATTGGGCTAAGATTTGCCATTGAGTAGAGATAAAACCTGGGTCTTGGGGTTTCTCATACACACAACCAGATTGCATCAAAGCGCCAAGATCGTGATTAGGACTAACTAAGCGAAGGGCGATCGCTATCCTTTCTCCCGGGAGGGAATGGGGAGTCAGTAATAAACGAGTAGAAGAATCAAACAGATCACCTTCTCTAACTAACTTACCATTAACATAGATTTGCGCCGAACTTGCCCACCAGGTTAATTGTAAACGTAGGGATAATCCCGCGATTGGATAACCGTTAATTGCCTCAGGGATAGTTAAAATCGTAGCCAACCATTGTACCTTACCACCATAAGACCAGGTTAGATAACCTTTGTCATTAGGCTGAGTGGGAGTCCAGTTACTGATATCTTTTGGGGGTGAAGCCAAATCCTGACTACACCCATACCAATCTAGTTGTTGTTGGGTTAATTGGGATAATTTGGTTAAAGTTGCTTCAATGAGAGTAAGAGAGTTCATTCTGCTTGTATTGAGCAATCAACCTGCGGAATTCTTCCCCTTCGATAGTTTCTTGTTCAATCAGAATATCTACGAGATAGTCTAAAAGATCCCGATTTTCCCTGATAATTTGTCTGGCTTTGTCGTAACAGTGTAAAATAATTGCCCGTACTTGGGAATCAATCCGCGAGGCGATCGCTTCGGAATGTTCGGT
>CALGKL010000103.1 GCA_937930495.1 uncultured Gloeocapsa sp. | reverse complement strand
TTAAACTCATTTTCAGTCCGGTTTCTTCGATAAAATCTGGGGTTACCGCGAGAATTTCATCAGGGGTTAAACCGTTGAGTCCTTCGATTAAAAAAGCCACGAGACCTTTGACTAGTTGTGCGTCTGATTCCCCTTGATACCAGACTTTACCATCTCGATAATCGGCGGTAATATAGACTTGAGAGACACAACCGTTCACTTTATTGGCTGGTATTTTGGCTTCTTCTGGTATGGGGGCTAGTTTTTTGGCGTACCAGAGTAGTTGCTCATAACGTTTTTTAGGATCGCTACGGGATTTAAAGCGTTGGACGATTTTATCTAGGTTTTCTGGTAAGGTCATGGAGTTTCACTCTCCTCATTACTATCGGTAAAGGTTTCTTCACTGGTTAGGGGGACTAAAGCTACTGCGGCGATCGCGTCTTCTTCGTCTAATCTTTGTACTCTTACTCCTGTTGCTGAGCGAGACTGTAGGGATATGGCATCTACCGCCTGACGAATAATGATACCGCGGCTGGTGACGAGCATCAACTCATCGGCGGGGTTAACTACGTGTATAGCGGCTAGTTGTTCTTTTTCGCGACGAAAACGAATCATTTTTAAGCCTATTCCGGCGCGTTTTTGCATTCTAAAGGCTTTGATCGGTACTCTTTTCCCATAACCTCCTTTAGTTATAGCTAATAACCAAGGTCCGGTATCGTTATTATCCAGGGTTAATTCTTCCTCTTGCTCTTCCTCTTCTTGGGTAGTAGCTAACTCGATGGTGGCGCTAATCTGACTGGGAAGGATATCCATGCTGATGATTTGGTCGCCACTTCTGAGTTTCATCGCTTTTACTCCTCTAGCTGTTCTTCCTAGGGGACGTAATTGCTGTTCATCGGCTTTGAAATGGATCGCCATCCCCTGACTTGAACCAATAATGATACTATCTTCGGTTTTGGCTAAACGTACCCAACGGAGTTGATCTCCTTCTTCTAGGGAAATGGCGATTAAACCACTACTGCGAATGTTGCTAAAAGCTGACAGGGCTGTTTTTTTGATGAATCCTCTACGTGTCAACATCACTAGATACTGATCATCGCTAAATTCTGTTACTGCTACCATGGAGGTAATTTTTTCTTTGTTGTCTATTGGTAACATTTGCACTATTGGCGTACCTCTGGCCGTACGTGACGCTATTGGTACATGGTAAGCGTTGATACTATAGACTAGGCCGCGATCGCTAAAAAATAAGAGGTAATTATGGTCACAACAGGTGAGAAAGTGTTCGACCACGTCGTCTTCTTTGATTTTTGCTCCTGCTTTCCCCTTGGTAGCGCGATTTTGAGCTTCAAAGTTACTCACGGGCATTCTTTTAATATACCCTTGCTCTGTGAGTAAAATTACTGCTTTTTCGTTGGCGATTAAATCTCGATCGACTATTTCTCCTTCCTCGGGAATAATTTGGGTTAGTCTAGGGGTAGCGTGGGTAGATTTAATTTGTTGCAGTTCGCTAATAATGATCTTGTCGATCCTTTCTTTTTTGGCGAGAATATCGCGATAATCAGCAATATGTATCTGTAGATCTTCGTGTTCTGCTTTGATTTTCTCTGCTTCTAGGGCGGTTAAACGACGCAATTGCATCTGTAGGATCGCTTCCGCTTGAGGGATTGAAAGTCCAATTTGACTAATTAACTCTTCTTTGGCTGTGCTTGTATCAGCTGCTTGTCGGATTAATTGGATAATTCTATCTAAATTTTCTAAAGCGATTAATAATCCTTGCAGAATATGGTCTCTTTCTTCGGCTTGGCGCAGGAGATAGGTGGTGCGTCGGGTGATGGTTTCTACTCTAAACTCAATAAATACGGTTAAAAATTCTTTGAGGGTGAGTAGTTGGGGTTCACCGTTAACTAGGGCTACCATATTAGCCCCAAAGTTCGCTTGGAGCGGGGTTAATTTATAGAGGTTATTTAATACTACTCGGGGGTAGGCGTCTTTTTTTAATTCTAAGACGATCCGCATCCCGTCGCGATCGCTTTCGTCTCTGATATCTGATATTCCCTCTAGGCGTTTCTCGTTCACCAACTCGGCTATTTTCTCGATTAGGGCTGCTTTATTGGTTTGATAGGGTAATTCGGTGATGATTATGGTTTCTCTGCGGTTATCTTGGCTTTCTATATTGGCTACTCCCCGCATGGTAATCGAACCCCTAGCGGTGGTGTAGGCTTCTTTGATCCCGTTATAGCCGAGTATTTGTCCTCCTGTGGGAAAATCAGGACCAGGTATATATCTAATTAATTCTTGGTTGGATATCTCTGGGTTTTCAATAACTGCTATCAAACCATCGATCAATTCTCCGAGGTTATGGGGGGGAATATTCGTCGCCATCCCTACGGCTATTCCTGAGGAGCCATTTAAGAGTAGTTGTGGTATTCTCGCTGGTAGTACTACTGGCTCTTGTTGAGAACCATCAAAGTTATCGATATAATCTACTGTTTCGGCTTCGATATCTTGTAGTAAAGCATCCCTGGTCAACCTTTGTAAGCGACATTCTGTATAACGCATCGCCGCTGGTGGATCGTTATCTATCGAACCAAAGTTTCCATGTCCTTCGATTAAAGGGTTACGCATGGAAAAATTCTGCGCCATTCTAACTAAGGCGTCATATACTGAACTATCGCCGTGGGGATGATATTTACCTAATACTTCCCCTACTACCCTTGCACATTTGCGAAAGGGGCGATCTGCTGTTAATCCCAATTCATACATAGCGTAGAGTATGCGTCGATGAACTGGTTTAAGACCATCCCGCGCATCTGGTAAAGCTCTACCCACGATTACGCTCATGGCGTACTCCAGATATGATTGAGACATTTCATTGCTCAAATCTGTGGGTATAATCCGCTCTTGGGGAGTGGTCATGACTTTCAATACTCCTTTTCTCTCTAATTGTGGCTCTTGTTGCTTTATTTAGCCCACTACTGTGCGATTATCTTTCAAATTCTAGCACATTTCCTTATTCTTTTAGGTATATTTAGCTAAAGAGAGGGGAATAAGGTTAAATCTGATTAACACGGTTCCAACTAACTCTACTTCATTTAAAGCCTTTAAAAGGGAATCTTCTAATCTCTAATCAAAATCTGGGCATCATTGGTATTATAGGTACTGGTTTACCAGGGGACTCAACCAGAAGCGATCGCTCTTGGTACCCCCCTGAAAGCTTACCCCAAAACAGCGGTATGGACTTCTCAATCAGGGTAATTTATTGCTATTGCTTCTCGACAATTTAGAAGTTTGAAGATGAGTTTTCTAACTTTCTTCGGCTCTAATAAAAAGCTGAGCAACAGCTCCCTAACTTAAATTTTAAAGTTGGGTTAATTCTCGTTTGGAGGATATGTTTAACTCTACCAACTTCGTCATTAGACAATGATGTGAAAATTATTTTTTAAATAAATAAGTCTCGATAGCGTAGGGTTGATTTGTTCTCTCCATTAACCTCTTTTTCCAAAGATAATTATAGGGTAAATCCTCTAATTTTAGATATCGACCAATTAGGATAGGATTGCTAGATAATTGTTCAACATCTACATATTTTCCTGTCTCTGTCATGTGGGAAACAAAGATAATAGGTGCAGAATCCATCTCGGTTATTTCCTCGAGGTG
>CALGKL010000102.1 GCA_937930495.1 uncultured Gloeocapsa sp. | reverse complement strand
TTGTTTGGCTTTAAGTAAAATATCTACTAAACCCAAACGTCGATAAGCTGCTACTAATAATACCGCTCCTGAAATTAAATTAGTCATTAAGGGTACAGAGAGATTAAATACCCCCCCTTCCCAAAGATTTCCTGGTCCTTCGATGAGGACTAGATCCCCTGAGTTTTGCTCTAGACTAGTTTGCAGTTTTGTCGAATAGTCAGTGGTATCTTTTTTAGAAACAACAGCAGCGACGGTTTCCCTAGAGAGAAAGACAACGGGAGGAGAGATAGCCTCTGGGGATAGAGCTAATTTTTCAGCGATTAAACTCACGTCTGCTTCTTGAGCTGCTATCTCTTCGATCCCGATGGGTTTGGCATAACCGATGGCTAGACCTTTTTGTTTAAGTTGCTCACCTATTCCTAATATGGCGGCTGACTTACCACTATAGGCTTCCGTTGAGGCAATGATTATATAGTTTTTGTTTTTTTTAAGCTTTTTCATCGACAAAATTGAGCAATTCTCTATAGAAGTTACGAGGAAAGTCCACTACTTTGGTGCGATCATAATTTATGATCATATCAATGAGATAGTCAACGAGTTTGGAATTTTCTATGGTCATTTCATAACGAAACTCCGCATCTCTTTCAAATTGTAGGGCGCAGCGGGTGGATTCTGAGGGGATGGAGGATACCCCCCAAGAGGCTACAAAGATAATGTTTTCTCCTCCTTCGATTTGACGTTCTCCTTCTAAACTTCCTTGTTGATAAAGACTAATCGCTAGTGGTAATACCCTGTGTTTATCTTTGGTATAATAGGGCATATACATAATTACATCGGACTTGCTAGCCGGTCTGAGTTCTTTAAGGTTGGTTGACATAACCGAAACTAAAAAAATAACTATACTATGACTATCCTATCCAATTTAGTTAGTGTTGCACCTATGATGGATCGCAGTGACCGTCATTTTCGTTACTTGGTGCGTTTAATTACTCGCCATACACTACTATACACAGAAATGATTACTACTGGAGCAATCCTCAGGGGCGATCGCTCCCTACTGTTGGACTATTCCCCGGAGGAAAAACCCCTAGTCTTACAATTGGGTGGGGATAACCCGGAACAATTAGCCGAATGCGCTCGCATTGCTCAAGATTGGGGTTATGATCAGGTTAATCTCAATGTGGGTTGTCCTAGTCCTAGGGTACAAGAGGGTAATTTTGGTGCTTGTTTGATGTTAGATCCCTTTTTGGTCGCTAAAGCGGTGAAAGCGATGAAACAAGCTGTAAAAATTCCGGTTACGGTAAAACATCGTCTTGGGGTAGATGAGAGGGATAGTTACCAAGATTTAGTTGCATTTGTTCAAATTGTCGCTGCTGAGGGTTGCGATCGCTTCACGGTACACGCGCGCAAAGCTTGGTTAAAGGGTTTAAGTCCGAAAGAAAATCGGACTATCCCTCCGCTACGTTACGATTGGGTTTATCGTCTTAAACAAGAATTTCCTAATCTCGACATCGAAATTAATGGGGGAATTAGGGAATTTTCTTCTATTCAAGAACATTTACGAGCTGTAGATGCTGTGATGATTGGGAGAGCTGCTTATGATAATCCTTATCTTTTGGCTAGGGTAGATAGAGATATCTACGGCGATCGCTCTACAGCTCCTACTCGTCAAGAAGTGGTCCAAAAAATGTTACCCTACATCGCGTCTCAACTGCAAACAGGAGTTAAACTTAACTCGATTACTCGTCATCTGCTCAATTTATTTACCCATACACCAGGTAGTAAAGCTTGGAAAAGACACATTACCGAAAACGCTCATCTCCAGGGTGCTGATGAACGGGTTGTTGTGCAAGCTTTGAGTTATATATCTTAGATTTTCTCGTTTTGTAATTATTAAATGATCATACTGACTATCCTAATTCTTTAATTGTACTGGCATAACTAAATAAGTAACAATATGACCATCTACGGGTTGAAAAATAACGGGTTGATTAGCTTCATTTAACTTGACAATGACATCGTTACAGGTAAAAGCTTTTAAACCATCGATGAGATATTTAACGTTAAAACCGATATCTAAATCATCTCCTGTAATTACCGCGGGAAGGGATTCTTTAGCATTACCTAAATCCGGTGCTTCCACTTCTAGAGATATCTTACTACCTTGATTATCAATGGTAAATTTAACCAAATTACTACTTTGATCTGCTAAAACCGCCATACGTTCTAAAGCCTTTAACAAACCCTTTCTATCGAGAGAAACTTGTCGGGAAAATTCTGCCGGAATTAACTTATTATAAGCTGGATATGTTCCATCGAGTTTCCTACTGGTAAGACGTTGACTTTTAAATTCAAAAGCAACCTGAGTATCATCAAAGCAAAAAGCAACGGTTTCTGAGGGTTGAGAGTTGCTTAGTAGGATTCTTTCTAATTCCCGAAAAGCGCGCACAGGAATAGTCATGGCTAGTTCTTCTTCTATTGTGATCTGATCGAGTTCTTGTCTTCCTACTGCTAAACGATGTCCATCGGTAGTGGCAAATTCTAAACTATCGGCAGTTTTATGTAAATGTATTCCTGTGAGAACTTGTTTACTATCATCAGGACTAGCTGCAAAAGCCGTACTTTTAAATCCTTGGAGGAGGGTTTCTGGGGGGAGGTGTAGGGTTTGCCCCGTGACTACCGGTAATTCGGGATATTCTTGAGCATTCATGGCTCTAATTTGAAACCTTCCTGATACAGAAGTAATAGTAAACAGGGGATTATCTTCTAGAGTACTTGGTTCATAAAACAGGGTTATTTCCCCTTCTGGAAGACGGGCGATAATATCGTTGAGGAGTTTTGCTGGTAGGGTGATTGATCCTCCTGTAACTACTTCTGCGGGGAATTGGGTACTAATACTAATACTGAGATCAAAACTAGTTAGGGTTACTTTTTGTTTGTCAACATCGGCGTTTAATAAAACATTACCTAAAATAGGATGAGTGGGACGAGAGGGAACTATACGACTTACTAAAGAAAGATTGCTGTTAAAATCATGCTGGCTACAAGTAATTTTCATGGTTTTTGACTGTTTAAGTAAGTTAAGTAGATCAATTGTACTATATACCTAAAGAAAAAATGGATGACTTTCAACAACGAGGACAAGAGATAATTGCAGCTGGTCAAATCCTTTATCAACAGGGTTTAGTACCTGCTACAAGTGGTAACTTTTCAGCTCGTTTAGCCGATGGGAAGATTGCGATTACTGTTTCGGGAAAACACAAAGGAAAACTGACTCTCGAAGATATCATGGTGGTGGATAGTGAGGGGAAACCACTGCAAGATAAACAACCTTCAGCAGAAATGGGTTTACATATCCAAATCTATCAACATTTTAGTGATGTTGGCGCTGTTTTACATCCCCACGCTCTGAATGCTGTTTTGTTATCTCGTCGGGGACAAAAAGTTGTTACACTTAGTGATTATGAACTCTTAAAAGCTTTCCCAGGGATTAATACTCATTTAGCGACGGTTGAAATACCTGTTTTTGCTAATAATCAAGATATTCCCGCTTTGATGGTCGAGGTAGAAGAGTATTTGACTCAGACAGAATCTGTTGTCGGTTATATTATCGCCGGACATGGTTTTTACACCTGGGGTAAAACTATGGAAGACGCTTTGCGTCACGTGGAAGCTTTAGATTATTTGTTCGCTTGTGAATTGCAACAATTAGGAGGAAAAGAGAATTAATGACTAGTTTAAGTATCTATGATGAAAATGCTTCGGTTTTATCCTTTGATATCTCTTCTTATCAGGATCTAGTCAGTAAATTAGGGGAAATTGGGGTAGAATTTGAACGTTGGAACGCTAATATACCCCTAGCTGAAGACGCAACCCCAGACATTGTCTTAAATGCTTATCAGAAGGATATAGAGAGAATCAATCAACGCTATGGGTTTAAATCCGTAGATGTGGTTAGCCTTTATCCTTCTCATCCCCAACGGGTAGAATTTAGAGAGAAGTTTTTAGCTGAACATACCCATAGTGATTTTGAGGTCCGCTTTTTTGTCGAAGGTCAAGCATTATTTTATCTCCATGTGGGCAATCTCGTTTATCTGGTACTCTGTGAACAGGGAGATTTAATCAGTGTACCCGCTAATACCCCCCATTGGTTTGATATGGGAGAAAGTCCTGATTTTAAAGCGATTCGCTTTTTTAGTACTCCCGATGGTTGGGTTGCTAATTTTACAGGGGAAGAAATCGCTAGGAAATTTCCTTCTTTTGATGGCTATAGATTAAAATTGAGTTCGAATTAGTACCTAGCCCTTAGCTATAACCCTTTCTAAATACAATAAAATCACTATCCCCACAATCACACTCATACCTAGTAGTAACCAAAAACCGTGAATTAAAACAACAGAATCTTGATCTAAGGCTAACCCACCTAAGGGAGGACCAATCAAATAACCGATCGCCCAACATTGGGAATTCAAGGATAAATATACTCCTCGTAGATTGATAGGGGATAATTCCACGACTAAAGCTGAAGCTGAAGGGGTATAAGTCACCATGGCTAGGGCTAAAATACTTAGGGCTAAAATGGCTAATAATACCGCTAGACTAGGGATGTTCCCTGTCAACCAAATTAAACTAAAACCAATCCCCCAGAGTAATAAGGAAAACATCAATACCCGTGGACGACTAAAACGATTCAAATACCGCGCTAGGGGAAGTTGCGTCAAAGCGGCAAAGACAATATGCCAACTAAAGAGGATACTGATTAATTGGGGGGAAAATCCCTTGACTGAGTCTCCCGTGGAGACAAAGTTACTAAAATACAAAGGCATGGTACTTTGTAGTTGGGATAGGTAACTAGTAATCATAATATTCACTAGCAAAAATACCATTAAACGGCGATCGCCAAAGGCTACTAACCACCCTCGATAACCAGAAGGGGGATGATCGCTAAATTGATAGGTTTCGGCGATCGCTATATAGACTAAAGCAAAAAAGATCACAAAGGAAATCCCATCAATCACGAATAACAACCGATAATTTAAAGCCATAGCTAACATCCCTCCCCCACCGACTACACCTATACTTAAGCCTAGACTATCGGCTAGACGAGTCACCGCAAAAGCTTCGTTTCTTTGTTCTGGTGTACTTAAATCAGCTACAGCCGCTTCTGTGGCGGGCCAATATAAACCTATTCCTAATCCCATCAATAGGTTCCCTAAAATCAAGGTGGGGAAATCATAGGTAAAAAATAGGGCTACATCGGCGATCGCGCTTACCCCCGCGGATAATAACAGAGTTCCTCTCCTTCCCCATAAGGGAGAATCGGTAAACCATCCTCCGAGAAAACGACCAAGAATACCCGCTACAGAGCCGCTTCCTAAAGCTATTCCCACTGCTGTTGCGGTTAAACCAACTTCATTGACAAAAAAAATCGGCGCATAAAACAAAGTAAACCCCGAACCTATTTGTGATAGCAACCTACCAAAAGTTAATAACCAGATTTTCTCATTTAATTTGGGAATAAATTTTACCCAAAAACTATTCATATATAATCATTAACCTCTGGTAATTCTGCTTGAATTGTCTTGAGTAACGGTAGATGATTTAACAAAACAGTAAAAGTAACCGTTGAACCTAAACCCTCTCCCATACTGTAAAAAGATATTGACCCACCCATTGCTTGAACAAAAGTTTTAGAAATTGCCAAACCTAATCCTGTTCCTGGATAAAATTTAGTCGGGGAATTATCCACTTGAAAAAATTCTTCAAATAACTCGTCTTGTCGATGTAAAGGTACGCCAATACCGGTATCAGCAACACTAATTTTCACCAATCCGGGAAACTCTTTATCTTTAAAATATACTTTCTTATTGATTACTTCAGCGATGATATAAATACCGCCTTTATGAGTAAATTTAATAGCATTACTGAGTAAATTTAACAGTACCTGAAATAGACGTTGATAATTACTATAAATAATTACTTCTTCATAAGTGGCTGGATATTTAATTTTTAAAGTTAAATTTTTACTTTCAACTTGGGGAAGCATTAATTTTTTCACACTCTCGAGGATCTCCTGCAAAGATATTGTTTTAAGTTCTAAAGAGATCGTCCCCGATTCGATTTTATGAATATCCAAGAGATCATCAATTATTCTTAACAAATGACGAGAGGATTGGGAGATTTTTTCTAAAAATTCTCTTTGTTGTTCAGGTTCGGTCACAACCCCATCTAAAATCAAATCAACAGAATTAATAATTACATGAATAGGGGTTCTCAACTCGTGAGAAGTATTAGCTAAAAAATTACTTTTATAACGGGATACTTTTTCTAATTGCTGATAGAGAGTAGCATGAGCGATCGCCGTTCCCACCTGTTCAGCTAATTTATTTAATAAATCAACTTCTAGTTGAGACCATTGACGGCAATAATCATTTTGTTGTAAACAAATAATACCATTACGTTGATTTTGATAAAAAGTGGAAAGAATTAAAACCGACTTTTCCCCAAACAGATTAGACTCAATTTCTTGAATAATCACAGGTTCTTTCGCTGAGATTGCTTGTCGCCAATAGGATTGAGAATCTATGCTAAATCTGCTACCTAAAACTGAAGCTAAAGGGGGTTTACAGAATTCGGCTTTTACCTCTAATTCTTGATTTTGTCCATCACAATAAATCAGCAAACAACGACTAACATCAAGTTTTTTTCCCAAGCTAGTAACGGTTTCTTGCCAAATAGTTTCTAAGTCCAGAGTTTTACGAATCTTGTTACCAATTTGATTCAACATCTCTTGATAAGGTTCTAAAGCAACGGGTATCATAGTATAACCACTGAGGGGGGTTGTTTCCCTTGTAACTGAATAACCCATAACTAAAACCTGTTCTACTTCTTTTGCTGTTTTGAGGATAGGAGTCATAGTTAATTCAAATAACCAGGATTGTTCTTGATAATGAAACTCCCATTGACATTGTTCAGCAATTTTAGTCTCAAGAATACGCTTAAGTTTTTCTAGGTAACTTTCTACGGCAACGGGAATAAAGAAATCTTGACAAGATTTTCCCTCAACTAGATCAGTATCTTGACATTTTTGCCAATAAAAATAGAGATACCTACCGAACCTATCCTGAATATAAACCAGTTCTACCCCCAAAGCTTTCCAATCAATCCCCATAGATTCTTGTTCCTGTTTACCAGTTTCCCCCATCTTGAGCAAGGCAATCCGGATGGGGGTTGTTAGACCAAATATTGGTTAACAATTTTAATCATTCCACTCACCCCTAGGGGGTACAGGAGGATTTCTTCTAAAAGTACGACTCAATTCATCATCACGGTATCTTTCTCCTTTGAGCCATTCTTTAATCGCTGTTTCAATTACTCTACTGGGATCACTGGTAAGATGTTTAAGTTGTTCGATCACCACAGGATCTAGGTGAATAGAGATTTCCACTTTTTCAGCGTGACGTTGGAAATTTGTTACATTTTCATTCATTATGTTTGCCAATTAGATAGCCCTACAATTGCATTTTACTAAGAAATAGGTAAGAGAGTAGTAAGGGTTAACTTCTATTCACTATTATAAGCAAAACTGATAGTTAACATAAGTATAAACAAAGTTAAAACCCTTTACAAAACTTTAGAAAAAGATTATGGTATAAGTGTACGCCAC
>CALGKL010000101.1 GCA_937930495.1 uncultured Gloeocapsa sp. | reverse complement strand
GAAAGGATCAGATAATAATACCCAATCTCTTTCCCCCAAACTCGTCGTCTTGGAGATCAACCGAAACGACCACTAATATATTGTTGGGTTTCCTCTTTACTAGGATTATTAAAGATCACTTCGGTTCGATCGAACTCAGCGAGATAACCTTGACGATTACCCCCCTCTAACTGTCTAGTATTGAAGAAAGCGGTATAGTCAGCCACACGGGTTGCTTGTTGCATATTGTGGGTTACGATGACAATGGTGAAGTTTTCTTTTAATTCGTGAATGAGTTCTTCTACCTTGAGAGTAGAGATAGGATCAAGAGCCGAACAGGGTTCGTCCATTAACACCACATCTGGTTTGAGGGCGATCGTTCGAGCGATACAGAGACGTTGTTGTTGGCCTCCCGAAAGAGCTAGACCACTTTGTCTGAGTTTATCTTTAACCTCATCCCAAAGAGCTGCTTTACGCAGAGAATCTTCTACAAGAGCGTCATAATCGGTTTTAATTTTATTAATCTTTGCTCCGTAGATAATATTTTCACTGATAGACTTAGGGAAAGGGTTAGGTCTTTGGAAAACCATCCCAATCCGACGACGTACCTGTACTGGGTCAATATCTTTAGCGTATAAATCTTGACCGAGGTAGGTTACTTTTGAACCTTCACCGAGTCTAAACACGGGGATAAGGTCATTGAGACGATTAAAACAGCGCAACAGAGTACTTTTACCGCAACCAGAGGGACCGATGAAAGCGGTTACTTTGTTTCTGGGGATTTCTACATATACCCCTTTAACTGCGAGGAAATTCCCATAATAGACGTCGGTATTTTCTGACTTTAAGACAATCTCCTGTGTTAGTTTGTCTGTTGGTTGATTAACCATAAATATAAATCCTCCTAATATTAATATTGACGTTTAGCTGTAACTACGCGAGCGATGATGTTAGCAATCAGCACCAACATAACGATTACAAAAGCAGCAGCCCAAGACAAATTGTTTTGGTTGGCAAAGGGAACGATCGCAAAATTATAGACTAACACCGCGAGAGAAGCGGTAGGTTCCATTAATTTTGTGTCAAAGTTGGGCCAAAATTGACTAAATAGGGCTGTAAATAACAGGGGAGCGGTTTCTCCTGCTGCTCTAGCGGTAGCTAGGGTTATTCCGGTCAAAATCGGTGGAATTGCCGCGGGGAGAACTACTTGTAAAACCGTTTGATAGTCATTAGCACCGATCCCGATGGAAGCGTCTCTTACTTCTTTAGGTACGAGTTTAAGGGCTTCATAGCTAGTACTAATGATAATCGGCATAATCACGACCGATAGAGCGAATCCTCCCGCCCAAGCCGAATAGGTTCCTGTGGTCAGGACAAAGGCGGCGAAGGCAAAGACCCCCACAATAACCGAAGGAACACCATTGAGTACGTTAGTAGCGAAACGAACGATTTCTGGTAACTGACCTTTGCTAAATTCTGATAGGTAAATTGCCGTCATAACGCCGATGGGAACGCTGATACACAGGGCGATGCCTACCATAATAAACGTACCAACAATAGCGTTACCAAAACCACCACCAGGTACTAAAGGAGGAGGTGGAAGTTCTGTAAACACAGAAGGTGATAGAGAGCCAATCCCTTTAAAGAGTAGATAACTAACGATCGCGAACAGGGGGACAACAGCTATACCAATGAATAGGAAGGTGATCCCGTTCATGATGAAGCCAAAAAGAGTTCGCGGGGATTTAGAGTTAATTTTGAGTTCACTTGGATCAAAATCAGTGGGAAATTGATAAGTCATTGTTAAAACTAGATTTAAATTTTCTGCAGCTGTTTAACAACAATTTGAGCCAAAATGTTTACTATCAGTGTGATTACTGCCAAGACAAAAGCAGCATACATTAAAGCCGATACTTGTAAACCTTGAGCTTCAGCGAATTGGTTGGCGATTAGAGCTGAAATCGTTGTAGCAGGTTGTAGTAAAGAGGTGCTTACCTGGTTGGAGTTACCAATTAGCATGACAATTGCCATGGTTTCTCCTAAGGCTCTGCCGAGTGCGAGCATGATTCCACCGATGATTCCTGAAGAGGCTGCGGGTATAACTACTTGTAAAATCGTTTCCCAACGGGTTGCGCCTAGACCGATAGCAGCTTGACGCATATCTTTGGATACGTTAGATAGAGCGTCTCTACTAATGGCCGAGATCATGGGTAAAATCATGATTGATAAGATAAGGGCCGCTGGTAGCATTGATGGTCTGGTTACACCTACTGGTTTTAAAAAAGGGACCAGGACGAATAGTCCCCATAATCCGTAAACTACACTAGGTATAGCTGCTAATAATTCTACTAGGAAGACAAACACTCTTTGAATTCCTGATGGGATATAATCTTCACTGAGGAAGATTGCCACACCAATGCCAATGGGTACGGCGATTAACAGAGCTAGAGCACTGCTCACTAGAGTACCAAAAATAGAGGGCCACAAACCAAAAACGTCTCTAATGGGGTCCCAGGGTGTGTTAGAGATGAAACCTAAGCCAAATTCTTTGATGGCTGGAATTGCTTGTGAGAATACCTGGAAGATAATCCAGATAATCAGTAGACAGATTGCGATCGCAAATGCTTTAGCTGCTATTTTAAAACTATTATCAAAGATTCTTTCTGAACTGGCACGGGGCTCTATTGGTTTCCCATAAGAATCTATGGTCTTTCCTGTCACCTATTTGTTCTCCTTATGATTTAATGATTTAACTATAAATTAATTTGGCCTAGCCTTAGAATCAGAATTAGCTTAGCAGATGATGTTTAAGATTAAGTTAAGTCGAGTTCCAAAGAGCTAAAATTAATTGCCCCGGGTTTAGGTATTAGGGATAAACTCTAATGATATAATTCGATTTATTGTTTTTGCAGGGGAGCTAAAAGCGAGTGGTTCAATCCGTAGCTCAAGAGCTAAAAATTTGGTTAGATGAATTAGCATCAGCGGTAATTGCGGGTAAATTAATTACGAAAGAAGAAGCCTTAACTTTGGCTAGTATAGAGGGCGAAGCCGAGATTCTCCAATTGTGTGAGGCTGCTAATCGCATTCGTCAGGCTTGTTGTGGTAATGTGGTAGATTTATGCAGTATAGTTAATATTAAATCGGGGAATTGTTCAGAAAATTGCTCTTTTTGTTCTCAATCGGCTCACCATCCTGGGAAAGACTCCCCTGTCTATGGTTTAAAGTCGCAAGAGGAGATAGTGGCTCAAGCTAAAGCGGCAGCTAGGGCGGGGGCAAAACGCTTTTGTTTAGTCAGCCAAGGTAGGGGTTTAAAGTACAATAGCCCTAAATCCACAGAATTTAGCCAAATTATCGCTACGGTTAAGGCAATTATCGAGGAAACGGGGATTAAACCCTGTTGTGCTTTGGGAGAGTTAACCTATGCCCAAGCGCTAGAATTAAAACAAGCGGGAGTAACCCGGTATAATCATAATCTGGAAACTTCTGAGAACTTTTTCCCAGAGATAGTCACTACCCATAGTTGGCGCGATCGCGTGGAAACGGTTAAAAATGTACGCGCAGCTGGGATCCAAGCTTGTACGGGTGGTATTATTGGTCTGGGAGAAAGTTGGGAAGATAGGATAGATTTAGCCCTAGCTTTACGAGATTTAGGTGTAGAATCAGTACCGATTAATCTACTTAATCCAAGAGAGGGAACACCCCTAGAGGGACAAAATAAACTCGATCCCTATGAAGCAGTTAAGGCGATCGCCATTTTCCGCTTTATCCTCCCCCAACAGATTCTGAGATACGCGGGGGGAAGAGAAGTGGTGATGGGTGATTTACAACATCTAGGATTACAAGCGGGCCTTAATGCTATGCTTGTGGGCAATTATCTTACTACCCTGGGACAACCGGCTACGGAAGATGCCAAAATGCTCTCCTGTTTGGGATTAGTAGGTGGAGAAGCGCCTATACCTGGTGAATATTCTCCCTCTCAATCTTGTGGCTAAAACCGTTGAAACCCAAACCTCTACTATCTCTACCGAATCAATTACTCTGGGGATTGATAGGCTTATTACTCACTATTGCTAGTACTTTTATCGAAGCCTTTATCACTAATCAACCTTGGTTATGGTATCAACAGGGGATATCGGCTCGGTCTTTGGGTGTTACCTATCAAATCGGTGCGGTTTTATTAACCGGTTGTCTCGGGGGGAGAAATGCTGGTGCGATCGCCCAAATCGCCTATATCACCCTCGGTTTGTCTGGTGTCCCTGTTTTTGCTAAGGGTGGTGGTCTTAGTTATCTCCTAGAGCCAGGTTTTGGTTACCTGTTGGGCTTTATTCCTGGTGCTTGGTTATGTGGTTTAATCGCTTTACGACAACGGGCTAAGTTGGAGTTACTCGGTTTGAGTGCTTTACTCGGTCTGGTGGTTATACACGCTTGTGGTCTGCTATATTTATTAATTCTCTTTCTACTCCCGTGGGACTCGGTTAATTCTTTATCTGAGCTACAAACATTGATTAATTTCCATACTCTTGCTGCTTTTCCGGGCCAATTAGCGATTGTTTGTGCCGTAGCAGTGATTGCTTATTTTGTGCGTCGCATCTGTTTTTATTAAGTATTATTTTATAAGTCTTGACATATTTAGAAAATAGTGCTTTAATAGGTGTTAGGTTGGGGAAGGCGCGCGCTTAGAACACAGGTTCAGACTCAAACCCTTTTTGGTGCTAGATTCCCCCTTGAAACTTTTCAAATTCAAAAATATTACATTAATTTTTTCTAAAAATAATCTAGAATTAGCTATTATTGCTAACA
>CALGKL010000100.1 GCA_937930495.1 uncultured Gloeocapsa sp. | reverse complement strand
TTGTAGCCAACTTGAGGCAGTTTTAGGATAGCCAATATGAATCAAAAGGGGTAGGTCACTCATTGAGGTGTTCAACAAAGATAATCACCAATATCTAAACACTATCTTATAAGTTTGTCAATTAGTTGACTAGCAATTGATAACCCTACCCCCTAGATAATATTATCTATTCAACCGTCACACTTTTAGCTAGATTTCTCGGTTGATCCACGTCTAAACCTTTAATAGCGGCGATATGATAAGCCAATAATTGTAGAGGGATAACCGTAAGAATGGGGGAGAGTAACTCGTCAACCATTGGTACAGATAAGATATCATCAAAGACAGAAAGTGCTACTCGATCGTCTAGGGAACTTACCCCAATTAAACGTGCGTCCCTAGCTTTAGCTTCTTGCGCATTAGATAAGACTTTATCGTGGACTTCTCCTGGGACAGCGATCGCTACTACTGGTACTTTAGCATCTAACAGAGCGATCGGTCCATGTTTCATTTCTCCCGCGGGATATCCTTCAGCGTGAATATAGCTAATTTCCTTTAATTTCAGCGCACCTTCTAAAGCGATAGGAAAATTAATCCCTCTCCCGATAAAAATAAAATCTTGGGTTTCGGAGAATTGATGAGCAATTGCTTCGATTGTCCTATTTTGTTCCCTGATAATTTCTTCGATTTGACCAGGAAGTTGACGTAACCCTTTAACGATGTTGTTAATTTTCTCTCTAGATAAAGTCCCGCGACGAGAGGCAAAATCTAACGCCAACAGATAAAAACTCATTAATTGTGCAATAAAACTTTTTGTAGAAGCTACCCCAATTTCGATACCTCCATGGGTATTAATAATTTGCTCAACTACTTGAGCTAAACTACTTTCAGGACGACTGGTAATCCCTAGGATTTTAAATTTTCCCTCCCTGCTTAAGTTGAGATAGCGTTGTTTTTCCATGGACAAAGCAGCTAGGGTATCTGCTGTTTCTCCTGACTGAGTGACTCCAATGGTTAAAGTATTGGGGAGAATCGGTGAGGGTGCATAACGATACTCTGAAGCATATTGTACTGAAGTAGGTATACCGGCTAATTGTTCCAAGAGATATTTTCCCACTAAACCTGCGTGCCAACTTGTACCACAGGCTAGAATCATAATCTGTTGGGTATTGGTGTAGATTTGGGGGTCTAGATTTAAACAAATTGGGTTATCTTCTGCTTCATTCTTGAGATAATGGTCTAAACAGGATTGAACAACCGTCGGTTGCTCGTGTATTTCCTTGAGCATAAAATGCTTAAAACCATCTTTATCCACGCTGACATGGGTTAAATCGAGATTGCGAGGAAATCTGCGCAAGCGTTTCAACTCAAAATCGTATAATTCTACTCCTATTGGGGTTAAACGAGCTATTTCGCCATTTTCTAGATATAAAACCGTAGAGGTATGGGGAACGATCGCCGTTACGTCAGAAGCACAGAAGAACTCCCCCTGACCAAAACCGATCACTAGAGGTGCCTGATGGCGGACTATAATTATTTCATCGCTATAGTCTACACAGAGAATCCCTAAAGCAAAAGCACCCTGTAAACGATTGACGGTTTTTTGTACCGCGATTAAAAAATCATCCCCTTGGGGTTTTGCTGGTAAATAACTAGATAAAAGTTGGGGGATAACCTCTGTATCGGTTTCTGAGGTGAATTGATAACCTTGATTGATTAACTCAGCTTTAATTTCTTGGTAATTCTCAATAATTCCATTTTGGACTACCGCTACCCGATTATACATATCCCTGTGGGGATGAGCGTTATGTTCTGCTGGTACTCCATGAGTAGCCCAACGGGTATGGGCAATACCAATCTGGGAGGGATTTACTTCTGTTTCTAGCTTTTGACGTAGGTTAAATAATTTACCCTGAGCGCGGACACAATGCAACTCACCTCTGGTGACCGTTGCTATTCCCGCTGAATCATAACCTCGATATTCTAGTCTCTCTAATCCATTAATTAAAATACTTGTGGCTTCTTGAGTACCAACATAACCAACGATTCCACACATAGGATAAAACTTTTATTATATTGCTTTAGTTCAAGTAAAGCATCATTTTAGCAAAAACCATGTTTTAATAAATTAAACCCGCCTAAATCGGCGGGGAAATCATAAACAAGCGAGTTGGACTCCTAACAGTTACTATCCCACTTCTGATGGTCACAGATGGGAAAACATAGAGCAAAGGCTACAAGCTCTTTTTAACATAATAAATAACCTATCATGGATCAAGATAGTCTCGGCTATTGTTTGCCCTAAATTTTACAAATATTTATATGGTCTTTTTATTAGTTGATGGTCATTCTCTAGCTTTTCGGAGTTATCACGCTTTTGCTAACTCAGGGGGTTTGCGCACTTCTACGGGTATTCCTACTAGTGTCTGTTTTGGTTTTGTTAATTCTTTGTTACAAATCATCGAAGCGGAAAAACCCGAGTATGTGGCGATCGCTTTTGATTTAGCTGAACCGACTTTTCGTCATCAAGCTGACCACAACTATAAAGCCAATAGGGAACAAACACCCCCTGATTTTCTCGAGGATTTAAACAATTTGCTAGAGTTACTCTCGACTCTAAATTTTACTATAGTCACTGCACCTGGTTACGAAGCTGATGATGTTCTCGCTACTTTAGCTCAAAAAGCTTCTCAACAGGGTTTTCCCGTTAAAATTATTTCAGGCGATCGCGATTTATTCCAACTAGTCAACCGTGAACAAAGTATTTCTGTACTCTATCTGAATCGGAACACGATTAAAACCGTTAGTTATACTGAATTTCACCCCGAAGAAGTTATCGAGAAACTCGGAATTACCCCGGAACAAGTTATAGATTATAAAGCTTTATGTGGTGATCAATCCGATAACATCCCTGGAGTCAAAGGTATTGGGGAAAAAACCTCGGTTAAACTCTTGAGAGAATATGGCAGTTTAGAGCAAATCTACGCTAATTTAGAAAAAATACCCGCTAGATTCGCTAAAAAACTCATCTTGGGGAAAGCGGACGCTTATCACTCTCAGAAACTCGCTAAACTTATTCTAGATGTCCCCCTAGATATTGAGTTGGAAACTTGTCGTTTACAAGGATTCACCTGGAGTAAAATCGAACCTTTACTCTCTAAACTAGAATTAAACAGCTTTGGTCGTAAATTAACCCAATTACAATCACCAAACACAGCGACACAATTAGAATTATTCCCCAAACAGCAACTCATTCAACCTCAAATTATTGATACCCAGGAAAAATTGACCCAATTGAGGGAAATATTAACTAAAACTAAGCATCCTGTAGCTTGGGATACAGAAACCACCTCTTTAGAGCCAAGAGATGCTAAATTGGTAGGGATAGGTTGCTGTTGGGGAAGTGAATCCCATCAGGTAGCTTATATTCCCCTCGGACATCACAAAGGTCAACAATTACCCCTAAAAGAGGTATGGTTATCCCTAGAATCGATTCTCTCTTCTCCCGACTATCCGAAAGTATTCCAAAACGCTAAATACGATCGCCAGGTTTTTTGGACACAGGGAATAAAATTAGCTGGTGTCGTCTTTGATACCATGTTAGCTAGTTATGTCCTCAATCCCGAACAAAGTCATAACCTCAAAAGTCTCACTCGTAAATATCTAACTAACCTCGAATCCAAAAGTTATCAAGATTTAAACATCCCTAAAGGGGAAACTGTCGCTAGTTTAGACATAGCAACCGTAGCCGAATATTGTGGTCTAGATTCTTATACAACCTTCGCTCTTTTTAAACATTTACAAACAGAATTAGCTAAAATACCAGAATTAAATCAATTACTACATCAAGTAGAACAACCAATAGAAAAGGTACTCGCCGGGATGGAATACCAGGGAATCAGGTTAGATATTGATTATTTACGAGAATTTTCTCAACAATTAGAAACAGAATTAAACCAAATCCAACAACAAGTTTATCTCTTAGCTAAACAAAAATTTAACCTCGATTCTCCCCGACAATTAGAAACAATTTTATTTGAGCATCTAGGATTAGATCGGCGTAAATCTCGTCAAACTAAAACGGGTTATTCTACAGACCATGCTACCCTAGAAAAACTCCAGGGAGACCACCCAATCATAGACCAAATTCTCAGTTATCGTACCCTAGCTAAACTGAAATCTACCTACGTTGACGCTTTACCCCTACTAGTCAGAAAAGATACCAAACGGATACATACTAGCTTTAATCAAACCAATACCTCCACAGGAAGGTTATCCTCTTCTAACCCTAACCTGCAAAATATCCCGATTCGGACCGCTTTTTCTCGTCAAATTCGTCGCGCGTTTATTCCCGAAACCGATTGGTTATTAGTAAGTGCTGATTATTCTCAGATAGAATTAAGAATACTAGCTCATTTAAGTCAAGAAAAACTCCTAGTAGAAGCTTATCAAAATAATCAAGATATCCATACCCTAACCGCCCAAATCTTATTAGATAAAACCGCAATTAGTCCCGAAGAAAGACGTTTAGGAAAGATTATTAACTTTGGGGTAATTTATGGTATGGGTGCGCAAAAATTCGCTAAAGAAGCGGGAGTAACCACCAGAGAGGGGAAAATTTTTATCGAGCGGTATCGTCAAACCTATCCGCGGATTTTTGCCTATTTAGAGGAAGTTAAAAAACAAGCGATCGCCTCTGGTTATGTTACCACGATCCTCGGCAGAAGACGTTATTTTAATTTTAGTAGTGATAGTCTTCAACAATTGCGCGGTAATTCCCCTAGTTCCATCAATCTCAATGAGTTAAATATAAACTACCAGGATAATCAGTTACTCAGGGCGGCGGCTAATGCACCGATTCAGGGTTCAAGTGCTGATATCATCAAAATGGCTATGATTAATCTCCATAAAATCTTAGAAAACTATCAGGGAAGATTATTATTACAAGTCCACGATGAATTAATTTTAGAAATACCCCCCGAAGAATGGGAAGAATTACAACAACAGCTTAAATCAACCATGGAAAACGTAGTTAACCTATCAATCCCTCTTGTGGTAGAGATTCATTCTGGTAATAATTGGATGGAGGCTAAATAAATTGACAATCAAAAAAGAAATTATCCCCTTTATTTATTACCATTAGAACGATTATTATCAGTATGATAAACCCTAGCACCAGCCCAGAGAAGTTTTTCTCTGAGGGTTTGATAAAAAGAATAACTTTGACGTAAAATGATAAAACGAGCCGATTGTTCAGCCATAAACACTCTTACCCATTGATTGGGCCAAATCGAAGTGGCTAAAGCACCATCTGTCCATAATTTAGTATTGAGTTCATAGTCTCCTAAAGGCCAAATACTAACTACAGACCGAGGTGGTATGACGATCGAACGACTAGATAAACTCAGTGGACAAATAGGGGTAACGGCGATCGCTTCCATCCCCGGATGAATAATCGGACCATTGGCAGAAGCTGTGTAACAAGTGGAACCTGTAGGTGTAGCTACTAATAAACCGTCGCCGTGATATTGGTCAACTATTTCTCCATCTACCTCCATTTCTAACACCGAGGTTGGCATACGGTCAATACTCGCCGGTTTGATACACATTTCGTTGAGACAGAAGTATTTCTGACTGAGAATTTCCGGATTTTGGCGATCGCCTTCACAGACTGTTGCTCCCAACATCATCCTTTGTTGGACAGCGTAATGGTCTGATTGTAAGCGTTCCCAGACTTTGGTAGTATCTTGAAACTCTTCAAAAGGTTCGGTGAGAAAACCTAGATGTCCCCCCACGTTTACCGCTAAAATCGGGATACCTTCTTGGGCTAATTGACGCGCTGCGCTTAAAACAGTACCATCTCCTCCTAAAACAATCGCCAGGTCGATTTTGCTGCTAGCAGAAGCTAAAAACACGGGATAGGGGTTATCTTTATAACCACTAGGACCCATCAAAACATGACAGTTGAGAGCTTCTAATTCTTTAGCACATTTTTCAGCCCAACTCCGACTCTGGGAGTCTCCCGATTTATGAGCGATGATAACTTGTTTTAACTCCACGATATTTATTTTATCCTTGAGTATTTTTGAGATAATTTTTGATTTCTGGGGCTAAGTGGGGATATTGTCTTAATAAACTCTGATTACCGATTTCCATATCCCGATAATCAAAACCTGGTGCTACCGCTTCCCCTATTAAACCATAGTCCCCCGTCTCTAAAAATGCTGCTTTCCAACAACCACCCTTGACTAAGAGTTGCAATTGTTCTCCGGCTGCTAGATTAGTTCCTAGTTTAACCTTTTCTAGTCTGCCTTGAGGATCGATAATTAAATAGGTAATTGCTGATCCCATATGAAAATAGTGCATAATATCTGATTGATTTTTGTGAAAATAATCAACGGGACGTTCGCTAGTTAACATATAGTATATAGATGTACACATATTCCGCAGATTACCGTTTCTTTCCGTCGGTATTTGTTCAGGGGCGCGATAGGTTTCAGCGAAATAACCACCCTCGATATGTTCCACTAGATTTAAACTCGCGATTATTTCCTCTTTAGTCATCGTTGCTTCTTTAAAATAATAATCAATCGATACTGAAATTTAAATAATATGGATAATCTCTCCGATAATTCTTACTTAATTTCCCCTCCTCTGTCTCGAGTCAAGTCAAAATCGACTAAACCCATCAGATTGGGTATTTTAG
>CALGKL010000099.1 GCA_937930495.1 uncultured Gloeocapsa sp. | reverse complement strand
TCTCGATGAGTCCAAGTTAGATTAAAAGGATGATCTAAATTTAAATGAGTATGTATATCTACAGTGAAAGGAAGGGTAATGAGAAAGTCTTGGAGTTTTTCTTTAGTTTCTTCGGTGTTGGTATCAATAATTATATGAATATCGCTAATTTCATAAGTTTTAAAGTTTTCCAGAACGTGCAACAGATATTTTTCTCTATCAGCGTTATAGTGAAAAGCTATATGAACGAGCAACTTAGTCTGAATCATAGGTTGTAGTTAAAATGTCAGGAATATACTGCCATAGTCTATCATATTTGATTTTGTAAATTAATATAAAATCTAAATAATACTAAAGACTAAAGGTTTAAATACCGAGACTAACTCAGCATTACTAGTAGTTAAACAGGGGAAATTAACATTACGGTAATTTTTCCCTACTTCCAAAGGGAAACTCGACTCAGGATCAAGTAAAACAAAACAGCCTCCTGCTGCTTGAAGAATAGGCCAAACTGCTGCTATATCCCAGATTTTGGGGGTTGCTTCTACTCCTCCTAGTGCAGCACCACAAGCTACTAATAAGACATTATAACTAGCTACCCCAATTAACCTGATTTTACAGGGAAAGGGATTTTTTAAGATAGCAGTACTACGAGCACAGATATTAAAGATATGGTTTGGACTAGGGGAATCACTACTAGTACGAATTGGTTGGTGATTGAGATATGCTCCTATAGGTCCTGTTAAATTGGTCTTACCATACCAATAACCGTGAAAGGTTTGTTGAATTTGGGGAAAGTGTACTAAACCAAAAACGGGATTACCTTGATAGAGTAAACCTAGGGATATTCCCCAAATCGGAATACCTCTGGTAAAGTTGGTCGTCCCGTCGATGGGATCGATAATCCAACACCAATCCTCTGGGGGAAAAATATGCTCTGTTTCTTCGGTTAAAACTCCATGACGAGGGAATTTAGCGGCGATCGCCTCTCTAATTACCTGATCTGACCATTGGTCTGCTTGGGTAACTAGTGTACCATCACTCTTACGTTCGGGGGTTAATTTCCCAAAGTCTAAGACTAAGCGATCGCCTATGAATTGGGTGAGTTTTTCGCCAAATTCGAGTATTTCTGTCCAAAACTGGTTTAGAGACATATTTTTTGTAAAGTATCGATAAAATCTGGATAAGAAACAGCTGCAGCCAGGGCACGATGGATAGTTGTAGTTCCAGATGCTGCTAAAGCGGCGATCGCCAGACTCATAGCGACGCGATGATCGCTGCAGCTGTCAACTTCTGTACCCTTTAGGGGTGTCCCTCCGACTATTTCTAAACCATCTGGTAACTCAGTAATCTTAGCGCCGAGATTATTTAATTCTTTAGCCATAACTGCGAGGCGATCGCTTTCTTTGACCCGTAATTCAGCTGCGTCTTTTATTATAGTTGTTCCTTGGGCAAATACTGCAGCTACGGCTAAGATGGGGATTTCATCGATTAAACTAGGGATAATATCTCCAGCGATAGTACAACTATTTAACTTACTACTGCGTACCCGTAAGTCAGCCACTGGTTCTCCTGCGACTATACGTTCATTTTCTTTAGTAATTGTTGCTCCCATCTTTTCTAACACAGTTAATACTCCAGTACGAGTTGGGTTTATCCCCACGTTGGTAATTACTAACTCACTATCAGGGATAATTGCTCCTGCTACCAACCAGAATGCTGCTGAGCTAATATCTCCAGGTACGATAACCTGTTGTCCCATTAATTTAGGTTGACCGGTTAGGGTTACCGAAAGGGTTTCGGGATCTGTTTCTATTTCTGCACCAAAAGCGCGCAACATCCTTTCACTGTGATCTCGGGATAAAGCGGGTTCTTTGACCGTAGTTTTTCCCTCTACTCCTAACCCAGCTAAGAGGATAGAGGATTTAATCTGAGCTGATGCAATCGGAGAATGATAGACGATAGGTCGTAATTGTTGTCCTCGTATTGCTAAAGGTGCGAGATTATGATCTTGTCTTCCCCAGATTTGTGCTCCCATTTGAGTTAGGGGTTTAATCACTCTGGACATAGGACGCGATCGCAGTGATTCATCTCCTGTGACGGTAAAAAACTTTCCTGGTGTAGAAGCCAATAAACCCAACATCAAACGCATGGTTGTTCCTGAGTTTCCCGCGTTGAGTACATCGGTTGGTTCTTCTAAGCGACCTTTCCCCTGGACAATCACTTTTTCGGTGTTTAACTCACTAATTTCTACTCCCATAGCACGAAAACAACCAGCTGTACTAAGGGGATCTTCCCCCAATAATAACCCTTCGATGGTGGTTGTCCCTGTGGCGATCGCTCCTAACATCAAGGCGCGATGAGAGATCGACTTATCTCCTGGTACTTTGATTGTTCCTTGAAGAGATATTCCTGTTAAAGGGGGGGTAATTACTAAATCTTGTTGCGCTGATTGCAACTCAATCATTTTTTAGATCCTCTAATTTATTCCAGAAAAAATGCTGGGTTTTCCCTAGGTTAACCCAACGATTGTCAACAATTTTTTTAGTTATAATCAAACAGAGTGAGTTATTTTCGTCAACATAGCTGC
>CALGKL010000098.1 GCA_937930495.1 uncultured Gloeocapsa sp. | reverse complement strand
TCCAAACCCCCCTCAGAGAAGATCCAGAGATACTAGCAGATATTCGAGCTAAATTTGCGGCTAGAGGGAGAGAAATGAGTCCTAATAACGCTAAACAGGCTTTAATCCCCGAAGGAGCGCAAATCTTACCTAACCCCGTAGGTACAGCTCCTGGGATGATTTGGCAACCTCGTCAAGGGTTAACTATTCTGACTTTTCCCGGTGTCCCTCGGGAAATGAAGGCGATGTGGCTCAAAACCGCTGTCCCTTACCTAAAAACTCAAGGTTGGGGTCAAGAAACTATCTACAGTCGAGTCTTAAAATTCCGCGGGATAGGTGAATCGAATTTAGCAGAAAAAGTCAATAAATTCTTTGACCTGAGCAACCCTACTGTAGCTCCTTATGCCTCTTTAGGAGAAGTTAAATTGCGAATTTCTACTAAAGCTCCTACATTAGCCATCGCTAATAGCATCATTGACCCAATCGCCCAAGAAATAATAGCGATCGCCGGTAATGATTATTTTGGTGCCGATGAAGATACCCTAGCTTCAGTGGTAGGAAAACTACTCACCCAAAGACAAGAAACTCTCAGTGTTGCTGAATCCTGTACAGGAGGAGGAATTGGCGAACTTCTCACCTCTGTATCTGGTAGTTCCAGTTATTTTGTTGGTGGAGTGATAGCTTACGCTAATCAGATTAAAACCGAAATTCTAGGGGTAAATCCCCAAGATTTAGCCGAATTTGGCGCCGTAAGTGAGATAGTTGCTCAACAAATGGCTCTAAACGTCAAACAACGCTTTAAAACCGATTGGGGGTTGAGCGTTACCGGAATAGCTGGACCAACGGGAGGAACGCCTGATAAACCTATAGGTTTAGTTTACTTCGGTTTTGCTAGTCCGGATAATCGGGTAGATTGTCTGGTTTCTCGTTTTGGCTCTAATCAAGAGCGAGAAACTATTCGGGCTCTGAGTGTTAACTATGCTTTGGATCAATTACGCCGTAAATTACAGACTTCTAGCCAGTAACTTGGACAAGGGGTGTTCAAAATTTCTCCTTGTTCGACTATTCGACTAGAGGAAAATATGCTATTGTAAAATTATGTAAAGGAAAAATTAACTCGTCTCTCATCTTGTCTATGTCACTAAACCTAGTACTCTTGCCAAGAACCTGTAGAAAAAGTAAAATACTGAAGAAAGGTAGCTAATCATACCCCATCAGTCCCTGTCCAACCAGTAGACTAAACTAGATTAAGTAAACTTATCTAAATCAGTTCAGGCACGATTTAGTTACAATCAAGATAAGTAGGCACAATTTAAACAGGAGCCATCTGTTCAATGGATTATATAGAAAAACTTTTGGAAACGCTAAAAGACCTAGCACAAAGACTAATAGAAACCCTTTTAGGACCAGAACCTCAACCAGAACAAGAGTTAATCCCTATTCCAGTTGAAGAACCTTCTTTTCGTCGTCAACGTTAGAATCATCCTTGGCTACCCAAAAACTTCCTCAACTCAGTATTCTGGTTTTACATGGTCCCAATCTTAATCTTCTAGGACATCGCGAACCAGATACCTATGGGTATTTAACTTTAAATCAAATTGAGCTGCTCCTCTTTGAGGAAGCACAGAGATTGCAGGTGGAGATATTCTGCTTGCAATCTAATCATGAAGGTGTCTTAATAGATACTATTCATCAGGCTATAGATAAATATCAGGGGATAGTGATTAATCCCGGTGCTTATACTCATACCAGTGTAGGGATTCGAGATGCGATCGCCGGAGTCAAAATTCCTACGGTAGAGGTACATCTGAGTAATATTTACCGGAGAGAATCCTTTAGACATCATTCTTATATAGCTCCCGTAGCAATTGGACAAATTGGCGGTTTTGGAGCTAATAGTTATTTGTTGGGTTTAAGGGCGATCGTCGAATATTTAAGAACTCAATAATTATGATTTTGATTTAAGAGATTTTTTGAGTTGTTCGATTAAAGCTTGAGCTGCTTCTATTTTAGCTAAAGCGTTTTGATGGTAATCTTTTTGAGAATAATCAGGGATCGATAGATTCTGTTTTTTGCGGATAAAGTTAATCATAGCGAGATCCTCTCCTTTGATGTGATGGATTAACCATTCATTGAGAAAATGAAGAACTTCAGCATTAAGTAAAAGATTACCTTCGTCAAATTCTGCAGCTAAATTGGAGACCTGAGCAGTGAGTTCGTCGTGTTTACGTTTATGATCTCGATAATAAGGGTAATTATACTGAAGCATGAGTTTTTCTTCGGTCACAAAATGTTCGACAGTATATTTAATTAGTTCATCTAGAGTTTCTTTAAGCCTTTGTTTACCTTTTCCTTGCATCATAGCATCATGTAAACTGTTAACAATTTTAAAGAGATTTTGATGCTGCTGATCAACGAGCGGATTACCAGTACAATATTCTTCGTGCCAATATGCTATAGTCATGGGATTAGTTTTCTAAGGTAAATTGTGCAACTGCTTTAAGTTTTAAAAAAAAATGAGATGGGGTAAAATTTGGCTGAAACTGAGGAATTGAAGTAAGGGGTTTAGGTTTAGACTCGGATTGTCTCGGAGTTTTTAGAGTTAATTTATTAACAATATTACGACAAATCAAAGACTCAAAATCATGATTAAACCGTAAAGTATAGTTACCTTTTCTCTTCCAGGAAGTTAAAATCTGCTCTATAGAAGCTGCTTTATAACGTCCTAGATATAAAGCTTCAAGTACAGCTAGGCGAATCCACTGAGGTGAGTACTGAGTTAACCACTGATTGATTAAAACTTGATAATTATCCTCCTTGGCTTCAAAACTATAATAAACTAATAAGGTCTCTATCTCATTAATAATTGTACTTTGCTCTAGTGATTGTTCTGTCATTAATGATTGCCAAAATTCTCGAGATTTTAAGAATATAATAAGATCAATAAGTTTAACTAAATTTAATTAACCATGGTGGAAATTGCCGTTATAGATTATGATATGGGAAATTTACACTCTGCTTGCAAAGGTTTAGAAAAAGCAGGAGCTAAACCAAAAATAACCGATTCTCCAAGAGAGATCGAACAAGCAGCAGGGGTAGTTTTACCAGGGGTAGGTGCATTTGATCCAGCGATGCAACAAATTCGCCGACGCAACCTTGAAAAACCCATTAAAGAGGCGATCGCCAGTGGTAAACCTTTTTTGGGGATATGTCTAGGGTTGCAGATTCTCTTTGAAGCATCAGAAGAAGGACAACAGGAGGGTTTAGGCGTAATTCCAGGTCAAGTGAAAAGATTTTTAGCCGAACCTAATTTAACCATACCCCAAATGGGTTGGAATCAGCTGGAGTTAACCCAAACAGATTTAAATCTTTGGAAGGGGTTACCTAGACAACCCTACGTTTACTTTGTCCATTCTTATTATGTCCAACCTCTAGAGACAGAAATTACCGCAGCCACAGTGACTCATGGTAGTCAAACGGTTACCGCGGCGATCGCTGCTGGTAACTTGCAAGCTGTACAATTTCACCCTGAGAAATCCTCACTCAACGGGTTAAAAATTTTGGCTAACTTTGTCAAAAAAGTAAGTAAAAATGAGAATTTACGGGAATAGACAATTAAAAACCCTACCAGGAAGAGAAACCAGACCAACTACAGCTAGAGTCAGAGAAGCGGTGTTTAACATTTGGCAAGACAAACTAGATAATTGTCGTTGGTTAGATATTTGTGCTGGGAATGGTGCGATGGGTGCGGAAGCTTTATCCCGTGGAGCTCAGTTAGTGGTAGGAATTGAACAATCAGGTCGTGCTTGCGGGATAATCAAGGAAAACTGGACAAAAATAGCCCAACATGGGCAATTATTCCAAATTATCAAAGGAGATGCCCGAATTAAACTTAAAAATCTGACAGGAGAGCAATTTGAGTTAATTTATTTTGATCCTCCCTACGAAAGTGATTTATATCAACCAGTGTTAGATTTGATTAGCGAATTAAACTTACTAACTATAGGGGGAGAGATCGCTGTAGAGCATGATAGTAGGATCGGAGACAGCCTAATTGTTACAGGGTTAAAACAGATTCGTAGCAAAACCTACGGTAATACTGGATTAACATTTTATACCGTCCCCAGTGATAGTTGTTAAGAAATCAATTCTAGTTCAGTTTCGCGGAAATGGGCTTTAAACTTTGGTTCAAACTGAACTAATAGGGGGAGATTAGCACTAATGGGTCTCCCCTCATATTCAGTGAGGATATCGACGATTTCTACCTCCATTCCCTGAAGATCAAAGGGTTGTTTTTTGTGTTGAGGATGATGATAAACAATAACTGATGTGACTACACGCACGCGATCGCCTATCTGCATAACTCTTTCTCTCTCTTGTTCTACTGTCACCATTTTGCCGATTTTTGAAGTCAACCTTACCATTGTTGCATAAAATCGTCACTCTGAGGTCAGCTAATGCTATCTAAAAAACTATCTTCTAGTTCATAACCAAAAATTTGTCCTAGAGACTTAATCCTAGATTTTGGGTTAATTTGTTGTTTTTTGAGCCAATCAGCGAGAATAAAGCTTTTTTGGGTGATAAAGATTGCTAAAGCTTCGGGGTTGTATTGAATACCCTCAGTACGATTGAATTGATGGGGAACTAACATCGCAGCGTAACGGGGAAGTTCTCCCGATTTCCAATCTAAACAAAAGGGTAACCAAGGGTAAACAGTATCTAAACGAATAAACCAGAGTCTGACTGCGGGAATTTCCGAGATTTCCCGAGGATCACTTTCTTCTCTTGGGTAGTCAATGACAAAATTTAACTGTTGTTCGATAGTAGCGATCGCTCCTTGGGCTAATAATGGTTCAATCTTATCCGTAACTGGGGACAAATCTAAACTTTGGATTTGTTGGGTATTGAGGGTTAGAGAAATAGTCATCTGTTGTTAGAGAATCTACGCTTCTGTATTTTAAGATAATAATTCTCGGCTGCAAAATGTAGTCTAATCAAAAAAAAACTACTAACCCTTAACTGGAGAACTTCAAGATGTAACCAAGACGGTCGCTAGTACAATTACTGGTAATAAATAAGTTTGTTTAGTGCTCATTGGCGAAATGCTCCTTGAGTAAGCATCTTACAACTATTTGTGTAATTTAGTTTAAGCAAAATGAGTAAAGAAATTCCCGCAACACTGGTAGAGTTATTAACTTATAGAGCAGAAATAACACCCCTACAACCAGGATATATTTTTCTAGTCAATGGTCAAAAACCGACACCACCTTTGACTTATCAGGAATTAGATCTTCAAGCTAGAGCGATCGCCGCTTGGTTGCAACAAAAACGAGCATTGGGTGAGAGAGTCTTATTACTCTATCCCCAGGGTTTAGAGGTTGTGAGCGCTTTTTGTGGTTGTCTGTACGCAGGAGCGATCGCTATTCCTACTCCTCCCCCAGAATCGGGACGTTTAAAAAGGACCTTACCCCGTTTAAGGGCGATAGTCAAAGATGCTCAAGCTAGGTTTGTCCTGACGATTGGGACTATTATCGATTTAGTCGCTAATGTTAGGGAAGAGTTCCCCGAATTTGGACAAATGGAATGGTTAGACACTACCCAAATTGATTTAACTCTAGCAGACCAATGGGTATTACCCAAAGTAACTAAAGATGATTTAGCCTATTTACAATATACTTCTGGCTCTACCTCTACTCCCAAAGGGGTTATGCTCAGTCATTTCAATCTGATGTATCACGCCGATTCCTTGCAAAAAGCCTGCGGGTATGAAAGTAACAGTATTACTCTAACCTGGATGCCCTATTTTCACGATTATGGTTTAGTTGAAGGTATGATCGTCCCCCTCTATAACGGGACCCCCTGTTATTTGATGTCTCCCTTTGCTTTTATCAAAAAACCCTTACAATGGCTACAGAATATCGCCAAATTTGGTGTTACCCACAGTCAAGGACCTAATTTTGCCTATGATTTGTGTGTGCGTAGGTATAAACCAGGGTTAGAATTGGACTTAAGTTGTTGGGAAGCAGCAGGAAACGCAGCCGAACCAATTAACCCCCAGGTTATGGAACAATTTTATCAGACTTTCTCCCCCTATGGTTTTCGCTGGTCAACTTTTGCTCCAGCTTATGGATTAGCGGAAAATACTCTGTTAGCTTCTAGTAAACCCAAAGGAAGTGAACCAGTTTTACTCAGGGTAGATAGTCAAGCTTTAGAAGAGGGTAAAGTCATTATCCCACCACCCGAGCAAACCACAGGAGTAAAAATTTTGCCCAGTTGTGGTCGTTTAGTGGGGACAACGGAAGTGGCGATCGTTAATCCCCATACCCTTAACTCCTGTCAACCTAGAGAAATAGGGGAGATTTGGTTAAAAGATCCTAGCGTGACTCAGGGTTATTGGCAACGTGAAGAGGAAACGAAAGCAACTTTTCAAGCTTATATCCAGGATACCGCCAGAGGACCATTTTTACGGACGGGAGATTTGGGTTTTTATCTGGATGGGGAACTATATATCACAGGAAGACTCAAGGATTTAATTATTATCCGTGGTGCTAATTATTATCCCCAAGACCTAGAATGGACTGTCCAAAGGGTACATCCTGCTTTACGTGCAGATTATGGCGCCGTTTTTGCCATTACTAAAGAGGGAGAGGAAAAATTAGTGATCATTCAGGAGTTAGAAAGAGGTAATCAGGATTTAGACTGTGAAAAATTACTCGCGGATATTCGGGAGGCGATCGCTTCTGAACACGAGTTAACAGCTTATGCTATCGTTTTAAGCAAACCTGGTGAAATTTTAAAAACCGCTAGTGGTAAAATCCAACGCCGTAGTATTAAAAATAATTTCTTAGAGAATAAGATTAGTTGTATAGCTAAATGGGAACAAAATGAAAGCTAATCAATTAAAACAATATCATATCCCCGCCACCCTAGAACAGGATTTGGGAGACCCAAACAACCCTGAAACAGTGATGTCTTTCGCCAAAGTCATCGCCATCGATGAGAGTGAAATCTTTCCCGAAGCAGAAATCAACTGGTTATACCAATGGGGGTTACAAGAATATTATATCCCTAGAGAATATGGG
>CALGKL010000097.1 GCA_937930495.1 uncultured Gloeocapsa sp. | reverse complement strand
CTAAAGCGAACCTGCTAAACAGGCTGATAAGCAGGAGACAAAATGTCAAGGGCCGAAAGGAATAATGTTTTGTCATGCATTATTCGCACTCAATAATAGGCCAGGGGTACTCAAGGGTCCTAAGGGTAACGCGAAATCGCTAGTCGGAACGGGGAAAACCCTATACATCTCTTAAGTAGGTCGATGCTTAAGTAGTAACCAGCGCAAGTTGTATAGGGTAAGGATGCTAACCGAAGCAAACGCTCTTCTGTAATGGGAGAGATAAGCCCAAAGTTAGCCGATTACTTGAAATGTATAGTCGCTAGTAGAAGACGAATAAAGCATGAATGAGTTACAAGTTAACGAGTATAGCGATTGGCAATCTATCCCTTGGAAACAAGTGGAAAAGATTGTATTTAAGCTTCAAAAACGAATATACAGAGCCAAAGTAGCGGGTAACCAAAAGCTAGTCAAGCGTCTGCAACGGTTGTTAGTTAACAGTCGTAGTGCTAAAGCCTTAGCCATACGGAAAGTAACCCAAGAAAACAGAGGTAACAGGACCGCAGGGGTGAACGGACGTAAAATCTTAACTCCCCAACAGCGGATGAAAATGCTCGAAACCATGAAGGTAAGAGGGAAAGCAAAACCGTTACGTAGGATATACATTCCCAAACCAAACGGTGACCAAAGACCTCTATCGATACCAACAATCGAGGACAGAGCGATTCAAATGCTACTTAAGATGGCGCTAGAGCCAGAATGGGAGGCGGTTTTCGAGCCAAACAGCTATGGATTCCGACCAGGTAGGTCATACCACGACGCTATAGAAGCAGTATTCCTTGCGCTTAAACAAAAGCAAAAATGGATATTAGACGCTGATCTAGCCAAATGTTTTGACAAAATCAATCATAATTACCTACTAGACAAGCTAGGGGATTGTTTAGTAACCTTTAGACGTCAAATCAAGATGTGGCTGAAGTCGGGATACATGGAAGACAAGCAGCTATTTCCTACCATCGAGGGCACACCACAGGGAGGGGTAATCTCTCCTTTGTTGGCTAACATTGCCTTACACGGGATGGAAAATATACTGAATGAATGGGTGAAAACGTGGAAGGGTGAGAAGAATAAAAACCTAGGGAGCTTCTCCTTGATCAGATATGCTGATGACTTTGTGGTAATACACGAGTCAAAAGAAATAGTCCAACAAGCCAAGGAAAGAATCAATCAATTCCTAGAGCCAATTGGATTAAGACTAAAAGAGGAGAAGACAACAATGGTACACTCCACAGAGGGATTTGACTTTTTAGGATTTAATATAAAACACTATAAAGTTGGTATTCACCAAAGCGGAAAAAGCCATAAAGGGTTCAAAATAATAATTAAACCTTCCGAAAAGGCAACTAAAGAACATTACGATAAAATTGCCAGAAAAATCGAAAAGGAAAGAGCCGTCGAACAATCAGTATTGATAGGACTCTTAAACCCAATCATAACCGGTTGGAGTAATTACTACTCAACCTCCGTAAGCAAAGAAATCTTCTACACCCTAGACTACCTGGTCTTCAGGAAATTATGGAGATGGTCCACAAGACGTCATCCAAATAAAGGGAAAAGATGGGTTAAAGAAAGATACTTTGGAAGGGAAACAACCGGATATACCAAGGGCACAAACAAACCGAAACTCAGAAATTGGGTCTTTCGGTCACCTGAAGGGGTCACGCTTAAATTCCATGGCGACACCCCAATTGGGAGACACGTTAAAGTCCAAGGTAACCGCTCCCCATATGATGGAGATAAAGTTTATTGGGGCAAACGATTATCCAGCTCAATCGAACTAACAACCAGAGAGCAAAAGCTATTAAAGCTCCAGAAAGGAAAATGTGCAATCTGTCGTGAAGAATTTCAACACAAAGACCTGTGGGAAGTTGACCACATAATACCTAGGAGTAAAAGCGGTAAAGATACGTACAATAACCTTCAACTGGTACATGCTCATTGCCACGACGCAAAAACTAGAACAGATGGAAGCCTACGAAAAGGTGCTCATGACTCTGAGTCAAGTAATTGAGGAGCCGTGTGAGCTCGAAAGTCTCACGCACGGTTCTGCGACGAGTCGGAAGGGCGACCTTCCCGCTTAGTTCAACGAATTTTTTCGGGATGGTTTGTTAGAAATGATCGGTCCTGGGTTAGATTTTATCTTTGCTAATGAAACAGAAGCATTGAAAATGGCTAAAACCGAAGATCTCAATCAGGCGATCGCTAATTTGAAAACCCTAGCCAAAGCTTTTGCCATTACTCGCGGTGCGCAAGGATCGTTAATTTTTGATGGGGAACAAATCCACATCATAGAAGCGGTCAAGGTTAAAGCTGTGGATACCGTAGGTGCAGGGGATATGTACGCGGGTGCTTTTCTCTATGGGATTACCCATGGTTTTAGTTATCCTGAGGCGGGTAAATTAGCTTCCCAAGCAGCGGGATTAGTAGTTAGTCAATACGGAGCCAGATCAGCTACACATCAACTGCGCAGTCTTCTTCAATAAGTAAATGTCTTTTAAACCTCTACCTAAGATTATCCAAAGTCTAGAAGCACAACCGGAGTGGGAGTCTATTCGGGTTTATCGTCGTTTGCTGGAGTCTTGGGAGGAGGTAGTTGAACCTGTTGTAGCTCAACACAGTCGCCCAGTCTCTTTCAGCCGTCAAATTCTCTGGATAGCTACGGCTAATTCGGTTTGGGCGCAAACTTTGACTTTTAAACGATATCAGATTCTGCAGAGGTTAAATGTTTTAGTTCCCGATACTGTCAAGGATTTACGGTTTAGTACCCTTAATTGGGTCAATCGGGAACAACAAGGGGAGAGGAAAGTCTCCTGCTACGGTATCTGTCCTCGTTGTCATTGTAAGACTCCCGTTGCCGAGTTGGAGCGTTGGTCGGTTTGTGCTTTATGTATCGCCGAGGAATGGAGTCAAACTAGTCAATAGTTATGCTAAGATCATCTACTCAGCGTGGATCAGCAAAGAGAATATGCCTAGTTTAGGTGTCAATATAGACCATATTGCTACGATTAGACAAGCCCGACGTACCGTAGAACCAGATCCCGTAGCTGCTGCTGTGTTAGCTGAGCTTGGGGGTGCTGATGGTATTACTGTCCATTTGCGGGAGGATCGCCGTCATATCCAGGATCGAGATGTACGTATTCTTAGGGAGACCGTGCGTACTCACTTGAATTTGGAAATGGCTCCTACTCCAGAAATGGTGAGCATTGCTTTGTCTATCAAACCAGATTATGTAACTTTAGTCCCGGAACGTCGTGAGGAGATCACTACCGAAGGTGGTATAGATTTATTGGCTAATTTTGAGCGATTCAGGGAGATTGTGGCTCAGCTCCAAAGTGGGGGAATTCCCGTGAGTTGGTTTATTGACGCCGATCTAGCTCAAATTGAAGCGGCGGTAAAAACTCAAGCCCAATTTATTGAGTTGCATACGGGTAAATACGCAGAAGCTCAATCGGAAACAACTCGTCAACAAGAGTTAGAGGTATTGCGGTTAGGATGTGAACAGGCGATCGCCGCCGGGTTAAGGGTTAATCTAGGACATGGGTTGACCTATACCAATGTCTATCCTGTCGCTTGTTTACCTGGTGTTGAAGAACTCAATATTGGTCATACAATAATAAGTCGTGCGGTTTTTGTTGGTTTAGAACGAGCTGTACGAGACATGAAATTGGCGATCACAGGACAATTATAAGGGAATTATGACAACATATTATTACGTTTTAGCTAGTCAAAAGTTTTTGCTTGAAGAAGAGCCCCTAGAGGAGGTATTCAAGGAGCGTACCCGTAACTACCAAGAGCAAAACAAAGAGATTGATTTTTGGTTGGTGACTCAACCTGCTTTTTTAGAAGCACCAGAGTTAGCCCAGGTAAAAGCCAAAGCTCCTGAAAAGTCAGCGGCGATTATTTCTACTAATCCTCAGTTTATTACTTGGCTGAAATTGCGTTTAGAATTCGTCTTAACGGGTGAGTTTAGCGCTCCTAGTGAGACTATCCCTAACCCGTTAGCTTCTTTATCTACAGCGAGCTAGACCAATGGGAGAGCGACAAAAGCGATGATAATACCTAGGGCTAAACCAACCATGACTTGGAAGGGTGTATGTCCTAGTAATTCTTTTAGTTTTTCTTCATCAAACTGTTGGCCATCTTTTAAGAAATTATCTAACATTTGGTTAATAATACGGGCTTGTTTCCCCGCTGCTTGACGAATACCTGCTGCGTCATACATAACAATC
Organism: uncultured Gloeocapsa sp.; assembly: GCA_937930495.1. GTDB lineage: Bacteria > Cyanobacteriota > Cyanobacteriia > Cyanobacteriales > Gloeocapsaceae > Gloeocapsa. Next base: position 8,398 of record CALGKL010000097.1, on the reverse strand, counting down.
ACCGCGAACAGACAGGCGATCGCAAATTCGGTGGATGACCACCCAGCTAATATACCTACTGATGTAGCTAAACTGCCTACTAAGGCTGAATGGGCACTGGGCATCCCCCCTGTAGTAAATAAGTAAGTTAAAGTAACCTTGCCATTTCTAATTAACTCAATGAGTACTTTTAACAGTTGAGCTGATACACAGGCGATTAGAGAGATTAATAACACCTGATTGTCAAAGATTTTGGCGAATTCCTCCATATTGACTGATTGACTGTTAGTTTTTACGAGTGATAATGTAATTGGCGATCGCCCTTAAAGGTTCAGCCTTAGCTCCATAGGGATGCAATTGCTCAATGGCTACATCGATAAGTTCTTGGGCTTGTTGTCTAGATGCTTCTAAACCCCATAATCGAGGGTAGGTGATTTTTTGCGCCTTGAGGTCTTTCCCCGCGGTTTTACCCAATTCTTCCCCCGTAGCCGTAATATCGAGAATGTCATCGATAATTTGAAAAGCGAGACCGATATTTTGGGCGTATTGAGCGAGACGTTCTAGATCTATTTGGGTAGCACCGGCTAAAACTGCTCCTGAGAGGACACAAGCTTCTAACAAAGCCCCGGTTTTATGAGTATGAATAAAAGTAAGAGTCTCTGCTGAAATATCGTTTTTTCCTTCTGACTCTAAATCCAAAACTTGACCACCTACTAAACCCTCTGCACCTACTGCATGACTTAGGTAAGTAATCACCTTGACTAGTCTTTCGGCTGGGACTTGTTGGGTTTGGGTAGCCACGTATTCAAAAGCATAAGCTAATAGACCGTCTCCCGCTAGGATGGCGATATCTTCGCCATAGACTTTGTGATTGGTGAGTTGACCGCGACGATAATCATCGTTATCCATAGCGGGTAGATCGTCGTGGATCAAAGACATGGTGTGAATCATTTCTAAGGCGCAGGCTGTGGGTAAAGCCATGGCTGTACTCCCGCCGAGGAGTTCACAAGTTGCTAGACAGAGAATCGGACGCAAACGTTTACCCCCTGCTAACAGAGAGTAACGCATCGCCTCATAGATTTTTTCTGGTTTACGAATAGAGAGTGAGCGGTCTAAAGCTGCTTCAACAATGCTTTTTTGGGATTCTAAATAAGTCTTTAAGTCAAATTGGGAGTTGATATTATCAGCTACAATTTCGTTCGCTTTGACCATAATATAATGCCTGTGACCAACCGATTGTTGTTTTTATTTTACAGGTATTAGGTAATTTTCGCTGAATCTAAAACATACTCTCGATCAATTGCTGATAATGCTGACTAACTACTGGTCTTTTAATCTTAAGGGTTTGAGTCATCATCCCATTTTCTTGGGAAAAGGGTTCTAAGATGAAAGCAAATACCCCAATGCGATCGTCAGGGCGATACCCGGGACGATTTTGGACCTCGCGATTTAATTCCCGTCGGAATAACTCTTTAAATTCTGGTTGAGTAATAATCTCTTGGGGTTGATTAAAATCCCAATCTAGATTAGCGGCGATCGCCCATTTAGCCACAGCTTCTAAGTTAGGGACAATCAGCGCACCCAAACAACGCTGGTCTTGTCCTACTAACATAATTTGGTCTATATAGGGACTACGTAAACAAGCGTCTTCTATGGGTTGGGGTTCGATATTTTCCCCATTAGTCAAGACGATGGTATCTTTAGCTCTCCCGGTGAGGACTAAATCTTGTTCTTGGGTTACCCATCCTAAATCTCCCGTATCAAACCACCCTTGAGAGTCAAGGACTTTAGCGGTTGCTTCCGGTAGTTTATAGTATCCTTGCATAATTTGCGGACCACGTACTAGTACTAAACCTATTTCTTTTGGGGGTAAATCGGCTTTGGTTTCAGGATTAACGATTCGGATGGCGGTTTCTGGGAGAGGACGTCCTGCTGACCCTCTGAGATTATGGCTTAATACACGAGCGTTGGTTACGGGGGAGGTTTCGGTGAGTCCATATCCTACCAAGACGGGAATATTAACGATTTCATAGAAGTTCTCTAGGTGCATGGCTAAAGATCCACCTCCACTGATTAGGGTTTTTAGTTTTCCACCTAGTTCGGCGCGAATTTTGGCATAAACCAATCGATCTGCTAATTTATGTAAAGGTGCAAGTAAGGTAGCTTGTATAGCTGCTAGGATTTTTTCGCCCTTACTGGCGTCTAAATGTTCCAAACTCAATCCCCTAGCGATACGACGGTTGAGAATATAGCGTTGAGATATCTCTAGACAATTGTTAACAAGAGATTGTTTTTGAGCTGGTTGTTCCCTGAATTGTTTTTGGATCCCCTCGTAGATTGATTCCCAGATTCGGGGTACTCCCACCATGTAATTGGGTTGATAGTTTTTAAGGTCTTTTTTAAAGTTACGAATGTTGGTATAAATTTGGGTACAACCTCGGGATAAGAGAAAGTATTCGGCGGCGCGCTCATAGGAATGCCAACTGGGCAATATACTTAATACTGTTTCTCCTGGATGTGGTTGAATGATGGTATCTAGGTGCTGAACTTGATGTAAGAGATTCCCGTGAGATAGCATTACTCCTTTTGGTTTACCCGTAGTCCCGGATGTATAAATCAGTGTTGCCAGGGTTTGTTGATTTTGTTCTACGGGATTGAGGGTTGATTTAGCTCCTAAATCCATTAATTGCTCAAAATTGAGGGTTCTTACCTGGTTTTCTGTGGTTATTGTTTCATTGGTAAGTAGGATGATTCTCTTGATTGGTAAATTGACTAAACCTGAACTGATTTTGTTGAGAGTTTTTTGGTTTTCGACGATTAAGGTGGTACTATCGCTATTTTCCAGGATGTATAATAGCTCTTGTTTTTCAGCTTGACTAGAGCGCACTACACTAACCCCACCTGCTGTCATGATTCCTTGGTCAGCGATGAACCAACGTGGACTATTATCAGCGATTAGGGCTATTTTATCTCCTGGTTCTACTCCTAAGGTTTGTAGACCCGAAGCCAAGGTTTTTATCTGTGTATTTAATTCTTGATAAGTTATCCTAACTTCCGGATTGCTATGGGGATCTAGGAGAGCAATAATCTGACCAAATTTAGCAGCCGTTAGGTCCCAAATTTGATTTAATGAGCAAATATTGTGATAAGTATTGATATTTTCCACGGTAGCTTGGTTGATAATTGTTTTTGAACCATTTTATTATAATACTAAAAAATACCTCTAGATTATCTAGGGGTATTTTCGCTAGTTCTATGCTAAGCCTAATCTGCCCCAAACCCTTTCTTGGTCAAATTCTTGGTGCCTTGAACCAATGGACGTGCTGGGCGGCGAACCCGCAGGAATCGACTCCACTATGGGGTACCGCCAAGGGGAGCTCTTGGAGAGAGACCTCTTGATTAAAGAGTTGCCGAATTAACCTCTAATATAACAGACAATAACTGCTTAAATTTCTCTCATTTGTAACATATTATTATTGGCTATAGTTACTTGAAGAGGATTCTGGGCAGCAGTTATTGTCGGTTTACTTAATTGAAACTATAGGCAATTGAATGCCCTGGTCTTTTAAGATCTGATAATTGAGACCATTAGACTGTTGATTTTCTTTAGCGCTTCGATAGAGCCAAAGAACAGGTATAACCCCTAGTATAATTCCTAAAATTACTGGTATATAGATACCTTCGGCTAGACTCATAATCATGGCAAAACCAAAATTACCTAGATAAACAATTAGGGGGGTTTCTAGATCAATGTTGGTCCCTAAGGGTTTAAATTTCCAAAACACGGTAGCCACAGCCATAAATACGGCACCTGTACCAAACCAACCCACAAAATTTTGATAAGGCATTCCGAAGAAAGCTCCAGGTTGTTCCCATAACCAAAAGGGGACTTTAGTCTGACTCATCGCCGGATCTAAAACAAAATCCCAGGAAGTCAATAATAATGAGCCTAAAGCGATCGCTCCAGGAATTTTGACCCAATTGCTAAAATTCGGATTAGACAGTCCTAGACGAGCGATTAGATAGGCGCTAAAGCCAAGATAAAACCAGGATAGGGGAATAGTAAAAGGTACTAAGCCAGCGATTTTATAGCCTAAACCATTGAGATAGCGGTAATGTCCAAAAGGAAATCCCGTGCTAGTACCTAGTAATTCGCTACTTAGGGAGATAAACAAGGCGGGTAACATAAAGGTTAACCAGTGCCATAACCCCAGGCTACGATAAGCGTAGACAGCTACGGTTGCTATCCCTAGGAGCATATATACCACTCCTCCACCCGCCATAGACCAGCCAAAAGCTTTTTGACCAATAGCTGGTAAACTAGCGATTAATTCGGGATTAGGTAGGACGATCAATAATCCGGCTAAACCGAAGCCCATAGAGAGGATATGACCAATTAGCAGACCTCTTTCTAGAGTCAGTAGTGATTTACTCGAAGTTGAATTCATCTGTTTTTGGCAATTAAGTTAAATCGGGTTTAACAATAGTTTACAAATCTTTAGGAAAAAATGTCAGCAAAAAGGGGATTTTTTCCCAAATTAAACCGCGGGAACATATCTTTTGAGGAAATTTTCTAAGGTTTCCAGTTTAAAATCGTAAATCTGCTCTACTCTAGCTACTTCTTCAGGGGGACAGAAAAATTCGTTAGCCAATAATGTCCTCAATGTTCCCAAACCTCTAGCCAAATCAGGATTGACTAAGCCCAAAAAATTACGAGCTCCATCGAGTAAGAATAGGGGAGGATTGAGAATAATTGGGTCTTTTTTGTATAATTTAGCGAAGATTTGGGCAATATCTTCTCTTTTAAGTATTTCTGGACCACCTACGGGGATAATTTGATTAAATGCTCCTTCTTTAGTTACAGAAGCGATCGCTATCTTAGCTAAATCATCGGTACTGATGATGGAAGAGCGATTCTGGGTATCACCAATCACTAGATAGATACCGGTTTCTTTAAATCTTTGAGCTAAAGGAATTAAGCTACTAGCAAAACCAGAAGGTCTCAGGATAGTATATCTTACCCCACTACTGACTAAATATTTTTCTACCTCTCGTTTAGCTTTAAAAACCGGACTATCTTGATAACCTCTATCCGCACCAATAACGGAAGTGTACACAAAGTGCTTAATACCTTTTTCCTTAGCTTGGTCAATTAACTCGATATTGGCGCGATACTCGATCGCTTCTGTATCACCACCTGAACCATGAGCGCTGATGATATATTCTACACCTTGACAAGCTCTGACGATGTCGCGATTTTCTTTTAAATTCCCGAGACAAATTTCCGCACCGAGAGTTTCTAACTCCTGATATTGAGATGATAATCTAACCATAGCTCTAACGGGCTGATTTTCTGCTCTCAATTGTTTAACGATTCTGCGTCCTAGGGAACCTGTAGCACCTGTGACCAAAAACATACCATACTCCTGTTGTTAATATTGTAAGGGTTTTTTCTTTTTAGTAGTCACAAGTAGTCCCCAAACTATAGGGAGAATTGCGCCTACAATCAAACCAAAACCCACGCTAAAAGCGAGTAAAACTCCTAGGGGCATTGTAATCGATTCCCAAACTAAAAATTTGAGCCTAACTCGTTGGATATTTTGAATCGAAAAAACGGAAACACTGACAATCCAACCCATAACCAGGATAGCGGCGATTAAATTAGCGAATTTTTTCATAATCTAGATTCCATGACTTTTACCAATTACCCAATGACGACGGAAAAAACGGGCTAAACTAGACTCTTCTAAAGATAAATAAATCGGTCTTCCGTGGGGACAAGTCCGGGGATTGCGTGTCTTTTGCCATTGGTTAAGCAGATTTTGCATTTGTGTTAAGCTTAATTCCGTACCGTTGCGAATCGCACTGCGACAAGCGATCGCCACTTGAGCGCTGTCTAAATCTCCACTGTGACTTAATTCGGCTAAAGCTTGAGCGCAATCCTCTCGATTGACTAAACTAGCGGGAGCGTTACGGATTAACCAGGTTTGCTCGCCAAAATTTTCCACTATTATCCCTAGATTTTCTAGATTTTCTCTAGCTTGATCGCTAAGTGAGTTAATCATAATCGGTTTATCTAGAGGTACTAAAGACCAATCTTGTTGTAACTGTTCATAGATAACTCGTTCATGGGCTATATGTTGTTCAACTAACCAGAAACCGTTACTATGTTCAGCAACGATATAAGTACGATGAATTTGGGTTAAAGCTTTTAATTGCAGCAGAGTAATTTCTGATTGGGGTACTTGATCTAGATGATAACCTCCTTGGGGTTCAGCGACCTTGAGTAATCGTTTGACTCGTTGATTAGGGACTTGGGGTTCAATATTTTCGGGATTGAGTTTAAATATCTCCGTCAGTGCGTTTTTAATTTGCTCTTGGTAATAACAGATATTTTCCAGATAAACCTCAGATTTAGCGGGGTGACGATTCCAATCGATTTGCTCGGGGTTAATCTGTAAATGAAGAAAACATAGAGGATAGCGATCACGGGGAAACATTCTGACTGTATTGGTTACAATCGTTTGTTCTAGTTCAGGACATTTGACCACACGACCGTTAATAGCTATTTTAATCCAATCGGGACGCTGACGATGACAACGATCGGGTAAACCCATGACCAGAGTCATTTTCCCAGAGTCAAATTCCCATTCTTTTTGGACTAAATCATTTACGGTTATTGGTTTGAGAATTTGGGGGATAATCTCCTTAGCTTGGTTACTAGGACTAATTTTTAACCACAGTTGATCGTATAATTTAACTTGCCAATTAATCTGAGGATGAGTTAAAGCCATTTCCCCGATTAGTTTTTGAATCTCTTTGAGTTTTGGTTTGCTTTTTTCAATCGCTTCTCTTCTAACTTTCCAATTTTTAAATAGGTTACTGACGTTGATAATTGTTCCCGGGGCGATCGCTATATTCTCTTGGGAGACTATTTTCCCATCCCGATAGACTAGACACCACCCTAAAGAATCCTTCTGTTGATAACGACTGCAAATCTCTAAATCAGCTAATTGAGCTAAACTATAAAGAGCTTCTCCCCTAAACCCTAGACTATTAATCTGACGTAGGTCTTCTGATTGCCTAATTTTACTGGTACTATGGGGAGAACAGGCTAGACGCAAATCTTCTTGAGACATCCCACAACCGTTATCTACCACTTGTAAACGCCATAAATCTGGCCATAATGAGATAACTAGACGATTTGCTCCCGCGTCTAGGGAATTTTCTACCAATTCTCTCACTACCGCTGTAAAAGAGTCAATTACTTGACCTGCGGCTAACAAGGCGCTAACCTCAGAGGGTAAGATTTTAATTTTATTGGTTGAACTCAACACGCAATTATCAATAATGAGTTTAGAATTATCCGAGATCAGTTTGACCACTCCTAATCAATCTCGCTATTTACTAGAAGGAATATCTTTTAAACTTAATCAGGGCGAACGTCTTGGTATTATTGGTACAGTAGGTTCAGGAAAAACCTCTCTATTAAGATTAATCAATCGACTTAGCAATCCTTCCTTGGGAAGGATTTTCTTTCAACAACAAGACATTTCCACGATTTCAGTCTATAAACTGCGATCTATGATAGCATTAGTTCTCCCTGAACCTAAATTATTAGGTATGACCGTGGCTGATGCTTTAGCTTATCCTTTGGTCTTACAAAAACAACCCTCCATTCTCATTGACCAAAAAGTCGATTATTGGCGAAAACAATTAAACATCCCCGACAGTTGGTTAGACCGCAATGAGCTACAATTGTCCCTAGGTCAACGTCAACTGGTGGCGATCGCTCGGGCTTTAATCCAAGAACCTAAAATTTTATTACTAGATGAGCCTACCTCAGCTTTAGACGTAGCTGCAGCTAATGATCTCATGGAAATGCTTATTAAGCAAGCTCAAGAACGTCAAATGACCATTATTATGGTTAATCATCAATTAAATCTCGTTCAACAATTTGCCGAACATATTCTGTGGTTACACCAGGGTAAAATCTATCAATATTTACCTGCTAGTCAGATCGATTGGCAAACTTTAAAGGCTAAATTTAGTCAACTCTCCCAGGAAAATCAGGAAGACTGGTGATAATTAAGGTAAGTACTTGAATAACACAACCGCCGGCTTCCGGTGGTCGGACCAAGCGAACGCGCACTCCTGACAAAATCATACTTTTGACGTTGACCAATAAGGGCACAAGCCTTGCGCACCTACTGAGACGAGATAATATATGATTAAGTTAGTTAGAGTCAAAGTAAAATATATGATGCCGGTTTTAGCGCCCAAATCTTATGTAGAATACCGAAGGGATGCCTATTGGGTAGAGGGAACTCGGATTTCTCTTGATTCGATTGTTTATACTTTCCAAAAAGGACTATCCCCTGAAAGTATTGTTCAATCTTTTCCATTGCTGACTCTTGAA
>CALGKL010000096.1 GCA_937930495.1 uncultured Gloeocapsa sp. | reverse complement strand
TAGATAGAAAAATCGGTTTATCTTGTTCTTTAGCTAGATTGAGTGCTTCTTCACACCAATACCACCAATCAATAGGATTTTCGGCGTGTTTGCGGAGATATAAACTTTTGACTTGGGCTAATTTATTAGGCATATTTTGACGATTTAGGCTAATTTTTGCAAATAAGCTCGAATCAAACCGATTACCACTGCGGGTGATTCTAACTGAGGAGTTAATCCCACATCTTCTAACTCTTGAAAATATTTAATCGCTTCGGGATTGAGTGAAGCTAAACGTCTCCCTATTTCTGGTCCGGTAAATTGGGATTTTTGACCCCAAATAATCGCCGTTGGGGTGGTTAATTGGGTGATATACTTAGCTAAATCAAAACAAAGGTCTCCCCGGACAAAGGATAAAGCTGCGTATTCTGCACCTGGTTGGGTAGCTGAAGCGAGATAAGCTTGGATTATCTCCGGGTAAATGCGTTCAGGACGCGCAAATTGTCTAGTTTGGAGGAAGTTTTGGATTCCGTTATAACTAGCTACCCCTAGGTTATAAATAAATTTATCTAATACTGGAGTACTAACTAATTGGGCAAAAAAACTCCGACTATAGTCTTCCCCAAAGTCTGATAACCCAGCAGGGGTGGTTAAAATTAAGCATTTAAATAATTCCGGACGAGCGATCGCTACTCTAACGGTTAAGGCTGCAGTCAGAGAAGAAGCAACAACAGGAGTAGGTTCACCACAGGTTTTCTCTAAAAATTCTGTTATGGTTTTGATATAATCATCGCAATTATAATCTTTTTCGGGGTGTTGGGATCTTCCCCAACCGATTAAATCTGGGGCGATCACCTGATATTCACTAGCAAAAGCGGGGTAAACCTTTGACCATTCGTAAGCTGAAGAGCCACCCCCAAAACCATGGAGAAAGACTAGTTTTTTGTTTGTTTCTGATTGCCAGTCTTGCCAAGGTTGTCCTTTTGTACTATAATAGACCATAGTGCCTAGACTGGTTACTACAGAATTTTGTTCTACGCCAATTGGTTCAATCATGGTTGCTCTAGAATTCTGTTAGTGCCCATTATACCCTTATTTTGCTTTCCAGGTGCCACCGTAACGGTAAAAAGGGTTATCAACGGCTAACTTTTGCCAACAATCGGGACAGACTAACAACCAGCGTTGACTAGAGTCAAATTGAATCCGATAGCGAATTTTGCTTAGTTTGGCACAATATTGGCAGGGTTTAACCATTGTTGTAAAATCGGGTTAACTATTTCTGGTGCTTCATCCTGGGGACAATGTCCTAAACCTTCTAACTCGATAAATCTTTCTACCGTATCAAAGTTAGCTAGTTGACGTCCTAATTCTAAAGGTTCCCAGGGGTCTTTCGTTCCCCAGAGGAGGATCGCTTTACAGGGTAATTGGGGTAATAAATCCTCTGGTAATGGTCCGCTTGAATAGCGCGTAAAAGCACAAAATACCGCTGCTGCGCCGGGATCTTGGGCTGGTTTCAGGATAATATCTATCAATTCGTCTGTTACCGCTTCAGGGCGTTGATAAGCTTGTAAAAGGATATTGCGCACTGTTTTTGGTCGCGCAATCTGTTGAAAGAATAATTTACCAATGGTAGGGTTACCGAGTAATTGTTGAACAAAACTCGCTCCATAACTGCGATACCAGGGAATCTGATCCCGTTTACGTTCGTGGAGTAAGCGTAAAGAGCAGTTTAAAGCAGCTACCCCTAAAACCAAATCGGGAGCAGCGATCGCGCTTTGCATCGCTACAATCGAACCGATGGAATTACCTACTAAAAAAGCAGGTGTCCCGACTACCTGCTCACAAAAATCGGTCACTAATTTACCCCAGGTTTCAAACGTGTAATTTATTTTTGTCCCTGGTTGGGGTTTAGCTGAGTTACCAAAACCAATCAAATCTAAAGCGTAACAACGGTTGGTTTGTCCAAGAATCGGAAGATTTTTGCGCCAATGTCGCCATGATGCTCCAAACCCATGGATTAAAACTACTGCTGCTCCTTCTTCACCGCAGTTTTGATAGGTAATCGGGAATCCTTCCCAAGTCCAGGTTTTTTCTCTGTTCTCCATTGGTAATACTTTTATTAACTTATGTTAAGTTTAGCTTAGCAGGGGATTACCCGTAAATTAAATAATACTTGACAAGGGTCTAACTAAATCAATACCCGACTATTTTAGTCGGGATTAGTTGACAGGGATTTTGACAGGGTGATAAGATTCAACACAAGGAAAAAGACGATAACAAGTAGAGAACAGAGACGATGACCCAAACAATAACTGAGTACAAGCCTACATTTACCAAACTGGTATCCAAAGAAGGAGGTACAGAATACCCCCTCAAAGCGATTCATATCTGTGAGGAAACCTTTGCACCTTTAGAGGTAGCTTACGATTATGAGGCGATTAAAAGTCAAGTTAGTCGCGAAAGTATAGCATCTGGACCAAATTCGATTTGGCGTTACCGCGCTTTCCTACCAGTAGAAGGTAAAGACGTTATTGATGTGGGGACAGGGATGACACCTTTAGTCAAATCCCACCGTTTGGCTCGTCGTCTGGGGTTAAAAAATCTCTATATCAAAAATGATGCAGTAAATATGCCTACCCTCAGCTTCAAAGATCGAGTGGTATCGGTGGCTTTAACCCGCGCTCGAGAGCTAGGGTTTACAACTGTATCTTGTGCCAGCACAGGAAACCTCGCCAATTCCACAGCAGCGATCGCCGCTAGTGCAGGTTTAGACTGTTGTGTATTTATTCCCGCGGATTTAGAAGCAGGAAAAATCCTGGGTACTTTGATTTATAACCCCGTAGTCATGGCGGTTAAAGGTAACTATGACCAAGTTAATCGTCTCTGCTCAGAAGTAGGTAATACCTACGGTTGGGGCTTTGTCAATATCAATCTACGTCCCTACTATTCTGAAGGTTCAAAAACCCTAGGCTTTGAAGTAGCAGAGCAATTAGGTTGGGAACTCCCCGATCATATCGTCGCTCCTTTGGCTTCTGGTTCACTGTATACCAAAATCTATAAAGGATTCCAAGAATTCATCAAAGTAGGATTAGTCGCTGACAAACAAGTACGTTTCAGCGGTGCTCAAGCAGAAGGCTGCTCCCCCATCGCTAGCGCTTTCCGAGAAGGTAGAGACTTTATCGCACCAGTTAAACCCAACACGATCGCTAAATCCATCGCTATTGGTAACCCTGCTGATGGTATTTACGCTCTAGAGGTAGCCCGTAAAACGGGTGGTCAGATCGAATCAGTTAACGATACCGAAATCATCGAAGGAATCAAACTCCTAGCGGAAACAGAAGGGATCTTCACCGAAACCGCCGGCGGAACAACCATCGCTGTCCTCAAAAAATTGGTAG
>CALGKL010000095.1 GCA_937930495.1 uncultured Gloeocapsa sp. | reverse complement strand
ACGGGTTTAGCCAAAGCCCCAGCCAGATGAACTACAGAAGTATCTACACCAATGACTAAATCTAAATAGTCTAGGGCGATCGCTGTATCAGCATAATCCCCTAGATAATTACTCAAATCCCGTAGATTAACCCCAGAAGGTAACAAAGCCATCTGACTAGCTTGAGGACCTTTTTGCAAGCTATAAAAATCTATCCCCTCTAATTCCAACACCGGTAACCAATCCAGGAGATGACTAGAGCGATGGCGATCGTTAGGGTGGGTTGGACTACCCGCCCAAACTATACCCACCTTTAAACTAGAAGTATCAGGGATCATTTTAGCCAATTTAGCCCTGAGTGGTTCATTTGGCAAACCTTGTCCGAGATAGGGTACCTTCGCGGGTATATTACTCAAATCAGTGCCAAAACAATGGGGTAAACTCATCAAAGGACTATAAACCGCAAAAATATCTAAAGGAATCTTTCCCGGTGTATAAATCTGACTCACCCCAGGGATACTCCCAAATAATTTGACTAAATTTTCAGGACAACAGAGAATCACCTCTCGACATTTTTGCGCTACTAGGGGTAGATAGCGGCTAAACTGAATCGCATCTCCCGCACCTTGTTCGGTATGTACTAAAATATTACCATTGGGGATATCTTCCCCCTGCCATTGGGGTTGTGGACATTCTAGGGGAGTAAAATCATGTCTTTGCCAACGCCATTCAGACTCTGCCCATCCTTCTCTTAATTCTCCCATTTTTAGTAAAGTCATGCCTAAATTAAAATGAGCATCGGGAAATTGATAACGTCTTTCCAAGGCTTGACGATAATAATTAACCGCTACAGAGAGTTGATTACGTCTATTAGCGATATTTCCAAGATTATTATAAGCTTCAGGGTGATTTGGTTCGAGGGTAATTACCCTTTTTAAGGTTATCTCCGCTGCGTCTAAGGCTTCTTGTTCCAAATAGGTTACCCCTAAATTGTATAAAGCGTTTAATAAATCTGGTTGCAACAATAGGCAATATTTATAATAATGTTCTGCTTTAGTGAAATTACCCTGATTAAAAGCTTGATTGCCAAGATTGAGAAAATAATCGGCTTTTGTCGATACCTGTAATTTCTCTCTTAAAGCTTGTTGTCCAATTTGAATCAGTTGTTCGATTTGTTGTAAATATTTTTTATCTTGATCACTAATCGTCTCTTGAGCAACCCCTTCTGCTTGTTGCCAACGTTGTAACTGTCTGTCAAAATGATTTCCAGGGTAACGTAAATATTCTACCGTCTTATCTTCCAACCACAGGATATTAAAACAACCAGTCAACCAACACATATAAGCATAATCTTCATTACCATAACTACAGAGACGGAATACCTCTTCAGTGGGGAAACCTTCGATAAAATTATGGGCTTCTCGACGAATACAGGTATTTAAGACTAAGACTTGAGTTATTTTTTCTAACCAGTGGGGATGTAATTTTTCTTGAGTATGGACACCAGTTTTAACCGCCCCCGGATAATTTCCCCTGATTCTGACTAGGGAATTGTGATTATCCCCTAGGGGTTGATTGATTAATTGCAAACATTTAGTGATGTGTTCAGGGTAAAATAGGTCATCATCATCGCAAAAGAAAATAGCTTCCCCTACAGAAGCGTTAACACCAGTATTTCTCGCCGCTGCTTGTCCCCGATTTTCTTCGTGACAAAGATAACGATAGTAGAATTTCCCCTGAATCAGAGAGTTAATAATTTCCTCAGTATGATCATCAGAGTGATCATCGACAATAACCACTTCATAACTAAAACGATCAGCATCGGGATGATTGCGCTGAAAATAGTCAATACTGCTTTCAATACTTTCTAGGGTACGTTGAATAACTTTTTTGCCTTTTTTAGAGACGTTATAAACCGGAATCACTACTACAAAAGATTTAACCGCGTTTTCCTCTATTTCTCTTTGTTTAGCTGCTAATAAATCCTCTTGGCTAACTTTTGCTACCTCGGCTAAAGCTTCATTAGGAATCACGTAGGAAGATTGCCATAACTCTTCATTATCGTTAATTATCTCAGGAAATCGTTGCCCTGGTAATATCTGTACCGCGAAGATCTCCTCTACACCTGTTGTAAAACGTAGATAAGCGACTGTTTCCCCTGTGATAATATTAACCACCCAAACTCCAGAAATACGTTCTGTTAACCTTTCGGTAATAGGAATACCACTAAAAACCGCACTTTCTCTAACCTTAGATAAACCAATAAAAGCATAATCACCCCAAAAGTCAATCCCCCTAGTAAACCCTGGTAAATTGGCTATAGTAGTTAAATTACCCGTGTTTAAATCGACTTTGGCTATAGTCCCCTTTCCTGATTCCAATACCCACAAACCGTCTCTATACCATCTAGGGGAATGGGGCATAGATAGCCCTCGACAAATCAACTCATTGGTGTTAGTGTCTAATAAAACGCCCCCGTTATGCTTACTAGGACGCCAACCCCCTGGAGTATCGGTAATTCCTAAAGCAGTAACGTATCTAATCCGTTTATCCCTAACCCCTAAACCATTGAGGTGACAGCGATCGCCTGTATCGTAAGCACTTATAAAAGGTGGACGCCAACGCGGAACAAAACTATAATCATTAGCCAAACTGCATAAACAAGAGAAGCGAGTATTGATAAACCACAATTCCCCTTCTAGATAAGTCATCTCATGAATATCAATATCTCCGGTGAAATGAACAAATCGAGGTAAATAACAAGCGTCATGTTTTCCGGGAGGATGGAGTCTCTTAGCTACAGCAGGAACATTGTGAAATTCCCAAATCTGGTAACTAGTACCTAAAGCGATTTTTCCCTGAGTTACCGCGATACCCATCGGTTTAGAGAAATTCCGAAAGTGAGTATTAATTACTCCAGAATCATGGCGAATAACGATTAATTTTCCCGCTTGGTAAGTGGAGACAACCAAGGAAATACCCAAATGTTGTAAAAGTTGGGCAAAAGTCTTAGTATGAACGCTTTGTAAATCTGACATGTTAACCAGAGGTTCGTTATTAGACCAAATAATAACCTAACTTTTAACGCTTTTGAGGAGTAGCTTTAAAGGTTGGAGATGAGAGAAAAAATTATACATTTCGTATAAAAACTCAAAGAAAGAATTGAGACGACGTTTTGGAGGGAGATGAAGATATTGTTCATAAGCTGAATTAATCATCACCGCCAATTGATGAGCATAAGGACTAGAATTAAGATCAGGATGCCAATAACGAATTAATTTTTTATAAGCTGTCTCTACTTCTACAGTTTCAGCGTTTCTATCCACATTTAAAACTTGCCACCAGGATAGGGATTGTTGTTGATTGAGACTAAGAATTTGGGTAATAGCAGTCCAAGAAACCCGAAAACAAACTTGGTAAATATCTTTCAGAGTAGCCTTACCGAGAATTGTACAACTAGTTTGATGCCAATCTTGGAATAAAAAATAGTTATGGATTTTTTGCCAAAAATCCCCCTCGGTAAATGGTTGTAAAGGTTGAGAGGGTAATAACAACAAAATAGACTTAACTTCTCGACTAGGAGGTTTTAAACTCAATAACGCTGATAATTCCCCACAAACCTGATTCGATTCAGGAAAATTAACCCATTCCCAGTAATCAACCCCCGGTTTACCTAAATTTTCTCGATAAAATCTTAGCCAAGCATCGGTAATAATGCAAGCAATCGGAGTAGCAAGGTGGTAAGCTTGTCCTTGGAGTGCGTCAGTTGGTATATCCTCCCAAAAACACATTAGGGGTGAAAATTGACCTTGGAGAAGGTTATCTAGATTAGATGGATTAGGTGGATTAGTTTGAGATTCTACTTTTAAACCATAGAAAAACCAGCAGATAAAACAGAAAAAGACTAAAAAGAGGAATAAACCTGTAAATACTATTCCCATTGTTCTAACTGAGTAAACCACTGTTGCCATATTACATTAATTTGTCCCCTACTCCGTTCAAAATTGGCTGCAATAGTAATTAAACTTATTCCCACTAATAAACCAATAATCCATTTCAAGAAGGAGTAACTTAAGCTGAAAACAATTAACTGATAGAAGACAGTTAGGGTAAAAGTTAAAGTACCTACGAATAAAAAAGCGCGAATTTTCAAAGCTAAAGCCAATAAAATAGTCAACAATCCTAAACTAGCAGGAATAATCCCTGTTTCCTGGTGTAAAAAAACCGCCACTATACCAATGATACCGCTACCGAGGAGACGTAACCAATGACGTTGTCGTTTTTGTCCGCTAAGTTGTAGATAAGGATCTACAAAAGTGATATAAATAATCGATAAGCCGATAATAGTAACATACCAGAGTAAATCTAGATAATTTTGGTCTAATAACCAACGAATGAGCATCCAATCTAGAAAAACTAAGCTGAAATAACTGTAACGTATCTCCCGTCTTTCTTTAGTTAGGATAAGATAAAAAATACTCACCGTGATTAAATCTAGATAACTAGGATTACTCAGAAAAGTGATTATCCCTGGCGCCCATGTAACACTTCGATGCCAAGGGGTAGCATCCCAACCCCATTGACTCCAGGGTATTCGATAAGTAACAAAAGCAGCAAGACAAACTAAGAGCAATATCAAGGAGGCTACAATACTTAACGGTTGCCAACTCAGACGCAGATAAATTACACTACTGATGATTTGGGCTATCCCTATATATACCCAGCCATTTTGTTGACGTCCTTGTATTAATGCGTAACCACCCAGGAGTAACGGGAGTAAAAAAGTTAAGAGATAAAACTTTTCAAAAGTTTCTCCTTCTAAAAAAATGATCATCCCAATTCCCGTAGCTATTCCCCAATGAAGATTAGCCAAGGTAATTATATCCCTAGTAGAGAGATTAAATAAAAATTCTCGCCATAACCAACCCACCAAACGATAAGCTATAGCTATTAAAACCGTGACTATAGCAATTAGAGTTAACTGTGGTAAAAAATTTTCTCTAGAGATAGGGAGTAACTGATAGAAGAAAATTTCATAGACACCAAGGGAAACAGTTAATATAGAAATATAACTAAGAAGTTGCCATTCTCGACGTAGGGTACTTACTCCGATTCCAATAGCGGCAATTCCTAGGGTTAGTAAACCTGTATAAGGAGTAAAATAATCCAGACGGAGAATCATCCCCATACCACCATAAAAAAGAGGGATAAGGGCTAAATTATGGTTTTGCTTGCATAACCATTGACGCAAAGTTAAAGTCAATAACCCTAAAATCACATTGGCTATAGCTAAGGTTAAATTATCTCCTCCTAGGAGTAGATTCGTTTCCATCAGAATTAATTCTAGTAACCACCCAATCCCCAAGATAACATTATGGTAATTTTCTTGGATATACCAAAAGACCAGAGAGATGGTTAAGACTATTAATGCTGCTAGAGATTGCCAACTAGGAGCAAGTACATCAAAATTGATTAAGATATTCCGATAAGTGAATAAGGTTAACAGAATTAAAGCGATAAATTTAGCCCAAAAAGTCGCACTTTGAGCATAAATAACCGATTTAGACCTTAAATATCCTCCCACTAACCATAATAGCCCCGAAGCGATCGCTCCTGGTAACCACCAACTAGAAATATTGAATATATCTGAGAGGATGCTTCCGACTAACCCTAAGATAAATCCATAATGAAGAATCGCTGTATTTCGTCTAGGGATGTATTTATAGTTAAATATCATCAAAATTGTCGCGACAGTAAAACCAATAATTCTCGTCTTAGCCCAACCGAAACAAGCTAATTGTGCTATTAATAGAGCTACAAAATTAACTCTAACCATGTCTTCTCTCTTGGAGACAGGATAACGAGGTATAATTCCTGTGAGAATTATAGGTGTTAATAACCACAATTCACTTATCCTAGGACTGTCAGTTCTAGTTAAAATAATAAAATAACTACATCCTGCCAGAATTAACCCCATAAACCAACAACTATC
>CALGKL010000094.1 GCA_937930495.1 uncultured Gloeocapsa sp. | reverse complement strand
ACACCCTGGGGGAGTTACCGTCTTAATGCGTTATACTCTAAGGTTATTAACCTTACAACAATTTCAACGTTCTACTACCTTGATTTGTGCTTGTGAACAGATTAGACGTCAAGACGAAAGCAAATGGGGTAGAGAACCTTTCCGGATCGGTTTATGGTTAGGGGGAAATAGTACCCCCAATCAAACCGCAGCCAGTGCCGAGTATATCAAAGAAATTCGCGGACAAGGTTATATATCGGGAAGTTCTTCCCCCCATCAATTGACTAATTGTCCTTGGTGTGGAACTCCGATTGTTCCTGGTAAAAATATTCAGGTAGAAACCTATAAACAAGGTAGAGGTCGAACGATTATTAAATGTAGCAACTTCCTCGAAGAATGTCCCTTTAGTACGGGTGATGGACTACCCATAGTAGTAGTAGATGAAGAGATTTATCGCCTTTTACCGACCCTATTAATCGCTACAGTAGATAAATTCGCACAAATGCCCTGGAAAGGACCAGTACAGATGCTTTTTGGGCAAATCAGTGGTTATTGTGAGAGACACGGGTTTCGTTCACCCGATCTAGAAGATGAAAATACACACAAGAAAACCCGTTTGTTACCCGCAGCTAAAACCATCGAACATCCTCTGTTGCGTCCCCCAGATTTAATTATTCAAGATGAGTTACATTTGATTAGTGGTCCCTTGGGGAGTTTGGTCGGACTATACGAGACGGTGGTAGATCACCTCTGTAGTTGGGAATTAAAGGGTAAAAAAATCTATCCGAAAATTATCGCTTCTACGGCGACGATTAAACAAGCGGAAAATCAGGTCAAAAAATTATTCTCGCGTCAGTTAGCGATCTTTCCTCCCCAGGGAATCGATATTCAAGATAACTTTTTCTCCCGTCAACGACCAACTACAGAAGCAACACCAGGAAGAGTCTATCTAGGTATTTGTGCTCAGGGGAGACGAGTCAAAGCCATCACGATTAGAGTATATCTGGCGGCTATGGCTAGCGCCCAATATCTCTATGAAAAATATGGACCCGTAGTTGATCCCTGGATGACTTTGGTGGGGTACTTTAACTCTATGCGGGAATTGGGGGGAACAAGACGTTTAGTGGATGATGATATTCGGATTCGTCTTAATCGAATGGAACAAAGAGGTTTAGCTAATCGTAAATTAAACAATATCGAAGAATTAACCTCTCGGAAAACTTCCACCGATATCCCGGAAATTCTGACTCAGTTAGAAATACCCTTCGGGAGTGAAAATAAACAAAAATCTCCTCTAGATGTGGTTCTCGCTACTAATATGCTCTCAGTAGGGGTAGATGTCAAACGTCTTGGTCTGATGGTCGTCTGTGGACAACCGAAAAACACAGCAGAATATATTCAAGCAACCTCTAGGGTAGGGAGAACTTATCCAGGTTTGGTGATCACGATTTATAATTGGGCAAGACCTAGAGATTTATCCCATTATGAGCGTTTTGAGCACTATCATGCTACATTTTACCAACAGGTAGAGGCTCTCTCGGTTACACCTTTTGCTAGTGGTTGTATCTATAGGGGTTTGAGTGCTTTGTTAGTATCTTTGCTCAGACTCTCTGACTCGAGTTTAAATGGTAATAGTCAAGCTAGTGCCATTACAGCAGACCACCCTCTCTTACAACAAGCCATAGAAGTCATCGCCACCAGAGCAGCTATAATTGAAAATCAGGAAAAAGAACGGGAAATTCGCGCTCAATTAACCAAAAAAGTCGATCTCTGGTTGCGGAAAATCCAAAGTCTTAAAGGTGGTGCTCAATTGAGATATAAAGAGGAAAAAGATGGTAGCAGTATCGGTTTGTTAAAAATGCCTTTAGGGGATAATTGGGATGATTTTACCTGTCCTAGTTCTCTACGCAATGTCGAAGGAAGCGTTAATTTAATCTTTAGCGATCAACCCCCGAATGATGATGATACCCGTTTATACGAACCCTTTCACCAGTGAAAACAGCATTAGATTCTCTTAACCAGGGACATTGGTTTAAATTGATTTGTGGTGCTAGTTATGAATATATTCCCACAATTCGTAATTTGGCACTGGTTTATACCCTCGCTGGAGCAGATTGTATCGATGTAGCCGCTGACCCGGCGGTGATTAGAGCAGCTCAAGAGGGTATTAGGGTGGCTACTTCTCTAGGAGCGATCGCCCAAGCTAAGGGTTTTCTCTATCGACAAACACCAATACTTATGGTTAGTCTCAATGATGGCGAAGATCCCCATTTTCGTAAGGCTTTTTTTGAGGCGAGTCAATGTCCTACCGATTGTCATCGTCCCTGTGAACAGGTTTGTCCCGTTGATGCTATCTCCTTGACCGGAGTATTGAGGGAACATTGTTATGGTTGTGGTCGGTGTCTCCCTGTTTGTCCTAGTCGGTTAATCGAGTCTCGTTTTTACGTCTCTACCCCGGGAGCGATCGCCCCAACCCTCCACCAATTGGGGATCCAAGGGATTGAAATCCATACCCAAGTAGGACGAGAGGCTGATTTTTCCCGACTTTGGCAGGCGATCGCCCCCTATCAACAACAACTGCAAATTCTGGCTATTAGTTGTCCTGACGGGGATCACCTCCTCGATTATCTTCACCATCTCTCTCAAATCGTCCAAAGCTTTAGAGGTACTTTGATTTGGCAAACCGACGGGAGACCCATGAGTGGGGATATCGGTGCTGGTACTACCCACGCGGCGATCAAACTAGCGAGAAAGGTTTTAAAAGCTTCTCTCCCGGGAGCGGTACAATTAGCGGGAGGGACTAATGATTATACCGTTAGCAAATTGCGCTCGCAAAATCTTCTCAAAACCTCAGCCAATCAACCTTATATAGCTGGTATAGCCTATGGGAGTTACGCTCGTTCCCTACTTTTACCTATCCTGGATAGCCTCAACCCTAATTTACCTGATTTAGAACTGTACCCCCATTTACTCTGGGAGGGGGTACAGTTAGCTGATCACCTTGTCTCTCAACTAAAAAGAGGTCTGATTTAATCTTTAGCGGTAAATTCCTGACGGGGACGAAAGATATGGCTGTGTTCGGGGTGATAGAGACGCGATCGCACTTCTAATTGTTCCTGTCTGGTGCGCAAAGCTGGACTAATAATATACATAGTAGTACGAATTAATTTTTCAGTCCTAGTTAAACTCGCCATTTCCCTAAGGGGAACAACCCAAATCCGTTCATCAGACCAACCGACACGAAAACATACAGCGACTGGTGTATCAGGGGGATAATGTTCTAATAGTTTGGCTTGGGCGGTTTCTACGTGACGTGCAGATAAATACAAACATAAACTAGCTTGATGAGCTGCTAAACTAGCCAATTCTTCTGTTGGGGGGACACTAGAAGCATTACCACTGATGCGAGTCAAAATAATCGTTTGGACTAAATCGGGTATGGTTAATTCTACTCCTAATTGAGCTGCTGCTGCTTGAAAAGCGCTAATCCCGGGAACTAGTTCAAAAGGTACATCAGCTTGGTTGAGGGCTTGTATTTGCTCGTGAATCGCGCTATAAAGGGTTAAGTCTCCTGAATGGAGACGTACAACCGCTTTTTGAGCTTGATATTTCTCAATCATTAAAGGGATAATTTTCTCTAGAGTCAGATTAGCTGTAGGGATTAATTCAGCGTCAGAGCGCACATCCTGTAAAATCTGTTTAGGTACTAGAGAATCAGCATAGAGTATAACGTCAGCTTGAGCGATGATTTTTTGTGCTTTAACGGTCAATAAGTCTGGATCCCCCGGACCCGCACCGATGAGATAAACTTTGGGATTAAGCATCAAGATAAACTATTTTTGGTTTTAATAGGTATTGAGAGTCTTCTTTTATTAAACTACCAATCCCGAGAAATTTCCCTGCTAAATCAGTAACTACTAAAGGGGATTGTTGATAATTTTCAGTCAGATTGAGTGGAATTTTTTGTCCTTGACACCAATTTTGGCTTAATTCCGGTGTTAGGGTCATCATTTCTAGGTGTTGTAAAGCTACTAAGGGAGGAATTAAGTGAAAACTACCCTGTTGTAATTGAGATTCTACTTCAGCTAGGGTTAAACTATCTTCTAGGCTAAAACCGCAACTACGGGTACGAGTCAATCCAGCTAGAGTACCCCCTACATTGAGACTATCACC
>CALGKL010000093.1 GCA_937930495.1 uncultured Gloeocapsa sp. | reverse complement strand
AACCACACATCAGGGAATTTTTCACTGAGTAAACTTTGGGCTAGACGTACTAGGATAGTACCCAGAATTGCTCCAATCAATGTACCTCTTCCCCCTACCGCTACCCAGATGACCATCTCAATGGAAAAAGCTACCTCCAGGAAGGTAGGGGTAACTATTCCTGTTTGGACGGTATATAATGCTCCTGAGATCCCAGCGATCGCTCCTGAAATAGCAAAGACGATTACTTTATAACCAGTAGGGTTATAGCCCGAAAAACGCATCCTGGTTTCGTCGTCTCGAATCGCAATTAAAGCTTTACCAAATCTACCACTAGTCAACCAACGACACAAAAAATAAACCAATACCAGGAATAAAATACTCAACTCGTAGAATAATAATTGTGCTTCTGCTGAACCCCCTAATATCCCAAAGATACTTTGGGTATCGGTTTTTAGTCCATTTGTCCCATTGATTAACTTTTGTTGACCATTAAAGAAGTTATAGAAGACTAATAGCGCAGCTTGAGTAAGAATAGAGAAGTAAACCCCTTTAATCCTGTTGCGGAAGACCAAATAACCCAATATTCCTGCTACTATCCCTGGTATCAAAAAAATTGCTATTAAAGTCCAAAGAAAAGAACTAAAGGGGATCCAGATCCAGGGTAATTCTTTGACACCATAGAGACCAAAAAAATCCGGTAATTGACCTTCGGGAAGTTGTAGATTCATATACATAGCTAGAGCATACCCTCCCAAGGTAAAGAAGATACCATGTCCTAAGCTTAATAGTCCTGTATAACCCCAAATTAAATCTATACCTAAAGCGACGATCGCTAAAGAGAGAAATCTCCCCAATAATCTAAGACGAAATTCTGAGAGTACCAAGGGTAAAATTACCGCTAAAATTAGGATTATAGCAATAACTATGATTAACTCTCCTAACCATTGCCGCTTTTTTCTAGTATTCATATCCCGTTTGATCTTTATAACTGAGCATTTCTTCCTTTCGGGGGAAAGATTCCCGCGGGTTTAATTTGCAAAAAGATAATAATTAAGGCAAAAACTAAAACCTTAGCCATACTAGTACTAGCGAAAAACATTAGTATATCTACCAAAGGCTTGAGAAAGGCAATGTCAATCAGAAAAATTACCAGTATTCCCGAACCGATTAAATAGTTAAGGATCCCAATCCCCAAAGCAGCGATAATTGTTCCGAGAAGGTTACCTACTCCTCCTACAACTACTACCATAAAAGTATCGATAATATAGTTTTGTCCCGTATTTGGTCCTACTGAGCCTAACAGACTAATCCCACAACCTGCTATACCTGCTAAACCCGAACCAATACTAAAGGTTAAAGCATCTACTTTTTCTGTGGGAATACCCAAACAAGCGCTCATGGTCCGATTTTGGGTTACTGCTCTAATTCTTAACCCCCAGGAAGACTTATTTAAAAACCAATAGATAGCGAGAATACAGACTATGGTCAGGATAATGATAAAGACCCGGGCGATAGGTACTTGAAAACCACCAATAGGAATACCACCCCGTAACCAAGCAGGTGCAGTAACGTCCACATTTCTAGTCCCAAACCAAAGCTCTGTCATCCTTTTAGGACTGTTTTGTTGGAGAAAATAGCCGGTAATTGCGGCGAGCGCTATACTCAAGGTTAAAATAGTTCCTGTGATTAGGTTAGAAATTTTTTCAGGATAACGACCCTTAAGCAGAAACATTCCCCCAAAAAATAGTAGTGAGAAAATGCCAATTGCGATCATCAATACCCAGTTAACACTACGAACCAATTGACGTAGGATCAAACTCACCCCCCAAGTTGCTAAGAGGGTTTCTAGAGGTCTTCCATAGAGATAGCGAATTACGCCTTTTTCCAGGATTAAACCCGTTAAACCGGAGACTACAAAAGCCACGGGTAAAGCGACGATAATATAAAAATCAAACCAGGGTTCACCAAAACCTTTAAATAGATTTTGGGTAACAAAAGTAGCATAAGCTCCTAACATAATTAATTCCCCATGAGCGAGATTAATTACCCCCATGAGTCCAAAAACAATCGCTAAACCCAAAGCTGCGATTAATAAGACCGCACCTATACTTAAACCATTAAATAAACTTTCCAGAAATATTGCCATTATCTATTACAGTTCCCAGGAAAGGAGGAAAGTAGTTAGAATTTAGCAACGATAATAATTCTACACAACCTACACCCTGTTCCCTAACTTTTAATAAAAATTACATTTGGTATCTACCACCTTTATTGGGGTCACTCCAATCACAGCCATAACCTTTAGTTTCAGGAACAAACTGATTCCAGGGAAGAGGATCAATAGGTCCATCGGTACTCCAGACGATCTCAAATAAACCATCATCTCTGATTTGACCGATCCGGACCGTTTTGGAGATATGGTGACTTGGTTTCATTTCGACAAAACCTTCGGGAGCATCCATACTTTGACCGATCGCTGCTGCTCTTACCGCTTCTAATTCTGTTGTTCCGGCTTTTTCTACTGCTTGTTTCCAAAGATATACCATGATGTAGGCTGCTTCCATGGGATCATTGGTAACCCGATCTTGTCCATATTCGGCGCGAAAAGCTTCCACAAATTTTTGATTAGCTGGAGTATCCACGGTTTGGAAATAATTCCAAGCTGCGTAATGTCCCCTGAGATATTCTTTCCCGATTTGTCTGACTTCTTCTTCAGCGATACTCACAGACATCACCGGGTATTGCTCGGGTGTTAAACCCGCTCCCTGCATCTGTTTAAAGAAAGCGACGTTACTATCACCGTTAAGACTGTTAAAAATTATCCCACCATTGGGTAAAGCTACTCTGATTTTAGTAATAATAGGTGTTACTTCAGTATTGCCTAGGGGTAAGTAGTCCTCTCCGACTATTTCACCACCTTTAACGGCGAGTTGTTCTTTAATAATAGTATTAGCAGTACGAGGGAAAACATAGTCTGAACCAACCAAAAAGAATTTGGTCCCTTTGTTAGCTAGTAGCCAATCTACCGCAGGTTCAATCTGTTGGTTAGGGGTAGCACCAGTATAGAAGATATTGCGAGAACATTCTTGACCTTCGTATTGGATAGGATACCAAAGCATATGGTTTTTAGACTCAAATACGGGTAAAACCGCTTGACGACTAGCGGAAGTCCAACAACCAAACACCGTTACTACTTGGTCTTGCTCAATCAGTTTAGCTGCTTTTTCGGCAAAGGTGGGCCAATCAGAAGCTCCATCTTCTACTATTGCTTCTATTTGTTTTCCCAATACTCCACCATCTGCATTGATTTCTTTAATCGCTAATTTTTCAGCATCTACTACGGTTGTTTCGCTAATCGCCATAGTTCCACTCAAAGAGTGTAAAATACCTACTTTAATTTTGTCGCCACTAGCTTGGGCAATTTGTTGCGCTGTGGCCTGAGCTGGCGATTTAGCGTAAGCTTTCAGTACTATTGAACTTCCTAAGGCTGCTGAAGTGTAAGTTAGAAATTTTCTCCGTCCTAGTCTAGCCATTCTCTATTAATTTATTTGAAAATCTAGGCTAGTTTACACTCCCTAGAAAAGAAAATATGTTATCAACGCTACTTTTTACGGTGCTACTCGTTCTGCTAGAATTGGTAAAAATAGTTACAGGGTTAAGTTATGCGCATATACATTCTCTTGTTTAACGCTCGTACTGAGAATGAAGGAATACATACTCTCCAGATTGGCGATCGCAATAAAATATTAATGTTTGAGAAAGAAGATGACGCCAGTCGCTATGCCATGATGTTAGAAGCCCAAGATTTTCCAGTACCGACAGTAGAAGAGATGGATTTAGACGAAATTATCGAATTCTGCATCAGCGCTGACTACGATTATGAAATCATCAAAGATGGTACTCTAGCTGTCCCCCCTGAATCTAATGTCCCCAAAACCGATTGGGAACTAAAATCCTCAGGCGATGAGGAAACAACGGAAATGTCTTCAGCGGAATTAGAAAAAATTAGACGTCGGTTAGAAGGATTATTATGAATCAATCTCGTGGTCATCTCCTGACAGAATTAAATAACCCTCGTAGTTATAATTTAGATCAGTTAACCCCTTTAGAATTGGTAGATTTATTCAATCAGGAAGACCAATATACCCTCAAAGCGATCGCCGAAGCTAGACAAGAATTAGCTCAAGCTATAGAACTCATTGCTAATTGTTTGAGTCAAGGTGGCAGAATGTTCTATGTCGGTGCAGGTACGAGCGGACGTTTAGGGGTACTCGACGCGGCTGAATGTCCCCCCACCTTCTGTACCCCCCCAGAAATGGTTCAAGGTATTATCGCTGGAGGTATAGAGGCTTTAACCCGTAGTTCTGAAGCTAAAGAAGATGATTATGCAGCCGGATTGGAAGCGATCGCCTCTAGAGATATTCAGCCCTTAGACGTAATTGTTGGGATTACCGCAGGTGGCACAACCCCCTACGTCCACGGCGCGATCGCCGCGGCGCGAACCAGAAAAGCTAAAACCATCTTTTTAACCTGTGTCCCCCCCCAACAAGTTAACCTAGAGGTAGATATCGCCATTCGACTACTCACCGGACCTGAATTACTCGCGGGTTCAACTCGTCTCAAAGCCGGAACAGCTACGAAAATGGCTCTCAATATCATTTCCACAGGGGTAATGGTACGTCTCGGTAAAGTGTACGGGAATCGGATGGTAGATTTGGCCATAACTAATCAGAAATTACGCGATCGCGCTCTACGGATTATTCAGGATTTAACCGACCTAACCCTACCTGAAGCTGAAGAATATCTCAAGATCAGTAACAATAACGTTAAACTGGCTTTACTGCTACAAGCTACTAATTTAGGTCCTGAAGAAGGCAAAAAATTACTCGAAAAACATCAAGGTAACCTAGGCGCAGCTCTAAAAAAATATAACAATAATCATGCTTAACTCCTCACGAACCTCCACTTTTGTCGCCATTTTAATCATTGCCCTAGTTATTTTAATCTGGGGATATAATCGCTCTCGTCCTTTTGGTAAATTGGGCATGATATCTTGGCTACAATCAGTAGCATTGGTTACGCCCTGGTTAATCTTTTTTGCCTTTTTAAGTTTAGGAATTTATCTCAATATAGTGGTAACTTTATTATTATTAATTATCTCGATAATTGCTTATATTATTCTCGGGAAAAATTTGCGTAATTTAGGAAAAGAAGCAAGTTTAGTTGAAGCAAAAATCAACGAAAATGAAGAAAGAGAAACAACCTTAACCATTACCGAAACTGAATTACAAACCATTAAAAGTATTTTTGGTATTGATACCTTTTTCGTCACAGAAACTATCGCCTATCAAGAGGGTTTTATCTTTAAAGGTAACCTCAGAGGTGAAGCAGAAAAAGTCCATAATCAACTCTCTGAGAAACTAAAAAAACTAGTGGGGGAAAAATACCGACTTTTTTTAGTAGAAAGTGGGGAAGGAAAACCTACAGTAATCCTACTCCCAAACAGTAAAGATCCTCAACCTACGACTCCAGCTCAAAAAAACCTCGCTTTAGTTTTATTAGTAGCTACCCTCGCTACTAGTTTAGAAACCGCGGGATTACTTCTTGGTTTTGATCTGTTTAATAACTTGGGAAGATACAGTGAAGCTATCCCCATAAGTCTAGGACTTTGGTTAATTTTAGGAATGCACGAACTCGGTCATTTTCTAGTAGCTAAAACCCATCAAATACGTCTTAGTCTTCCCTTTTTCTTACCTAGTTGGCAAATTGGCTCTTTTGGAGCAATTACGCGCTTTGAGTCCCTAATACCCAATCGTAGAGTTCTCTTTGATATCGCTTTTGCTGGTCCGGCTGCAGGTGGTTTAATTTCCCTATTACTGATTATTATCGGTCTATTTTTATCTGTTGAGGGAAGTTTATTTCAAATACCGAGTCAATTTTTTCAAGGTTCATTTTTAGTAGGTACACTTGCTAAACTTATTCTCGGACCGGTGATGACTCAAGAAGTAATTGACGTTCATCCCTTGACTTTAATCGGTTGGTTAGGTTTAGTGATTACCGCACTCAATCTTCTCCCCGTGGGACAACTAGACGGAGGGAGAATTGTACAAGCTATTTATGGTCGCAAAATCGCCGGACGGATTTCCACTACTACTCTGATTATTCTCATTGTGGTGGGAATTATTAATCCTACTAATCCGATTCTCCTCTATTGGGGGATTTTAATCCTATTTTTGCAAAGAGAGTTAGAGCGTCCTAGTCTTAATGAAATTAGTGAAGTAGATGACACCAGAGCGGTTTTAGGTTTATTGGCTTTATTGTTGATGCTAGCTACTCTAATACCCTTGAGTCCTAGTTTAGCAGGTCGTTTAGGTATTGGTGGTTAACAGATTACGTTAAGTTTTGTTATCTTGGAGATATCAATAAAATGACGCTTTTGTCAAATGACTTCATTAACTAACCAAAATGTATGGCAAGAAGCGATCGCTCTCAAGACTATTTGGTCTCAAATACGAGCTGATAGCTGTCCTTATCACTATAACTTTCATTTACATACCCATTGTTCCGATGGTCAATTAAGTCCTGAACAAATTATCGAACAAGCTCTAACCTTGGGTTTAAAAGGATTAGCCATCACCGATCATCATTCTCTCGATGGTTATCATCTAGCCCAAAAGTATCTGAAAACCCTCAGACACAACTACCCAAGGTTAGAGTTACCCCAATTATGGACTGGTGTAGAGATTACCTCTGATTTACGGGGGGTAGAAGTACACCTGTTAGGTTATGCTTTTGAGCCAGAACATCCCCAGATTAAGCAATATTTTACGGGTAAACGTCCTTCTGGAGCATCAGCAGAAGCAGTACAAGTTATCTCTAGTATTCAAGCTGCGGGAGGATTAGCTGTCTTAGCTCACCCCGCGCGGTATCATCAATCCGCTAAACATTTAGTTACCTTGGCTGCTCAATTAGGCATAAATGGTGTAGAGGTTTATTACGCCTATGGTAATCCTAAACCCTGGTTTCCTAGTCCCAAAGAAACAGAAGAAGTTAAACAATTAGCCAAGTCTTACAACTTGTTAATGACTTGCGGTACTGATACCCATGGAACAAATATCCTACAGCGTATATAGTTCCTCTAAAAACTCCATTTGAGGTGTTGATAACTCTGCTGTAGGTCTAACGCGGTGAATTTTCGCCATAACCTCAGCTGGTTTCTCACCTTTAGCAACAAAATAAGAAGCTAGTAGAGTTCCGGTGCGGTGATTGCCTCCTGTACAATGCACGGCAACAGCCTTTTGACCGGCAATAATTCCATCGGTAAATTCGATAAATTCCTTGACTTGTTCTACCGT
>CALGKL010000092.1 GCA_937930495.1 uncultured Gloeocapsa sp. | reverse complement strand
TTACAGAATTCTTCTTGCCAAGGGGCGATTTCCCAAGTAAAATTTTCCTTTAGATTAAAAATAGCGTTTAAAAGACACTGATAAGGCTTCAGTTTAGCATAAATATTCGTAGCGGTTTTAATTTCTCCTGTTCGAGATTCCAACCAACGATCTACTGTAGCTGTGTATCCAGGGACAAGAAAATGGGGGGGTTCGCTTAAATTTAAGGTTTCTTGGACAGCGATACAGAGATGGAGATGCCAACGATTTTGTTTGCGAGGATCGATACAATAAAACAAATCGCCTCCGGGAGTAAATAAGGCGATTCCTTTGTATAAGTTTTCTGATTGATAATCTAACATAGAAGAAAGAGAAAAGAGAATGGAGAATGAAGAATTAAATTTTAACTTGAATATTTTTATTGATCCTAAATTCACCCATTCTATCCAACTTCAAACTCCTTTCTACATTCTACCTCTAAGCATCATTGCCATTTCATTGGGGGTGGGAGACATTTCCAGAGCGGTTTCCTCGGTGATTCGTCCTTCTTGATAGAGGTTGAATAGAGATTGATTCATGGTAATCATCCCGTCAAATTCTCCCTCCAACATAAGGGCGGTAATCTCGTCGTTTTTACCCTGTCTGATATAGTCTTTGACGGTTTCAGTATTGATTAAGATATCGTGGTAAGCTGCTCGTTTACCATCTGTAGTACGACAGAGACCTTGGGCGATAATCGCTACTAAAGACTCCGCTAGTGCCATACGCATAGCTTCCTGTTCCTCGGCGCTATAGAGGCTTAAAATCCTTTCTAGGGTTTTCACCGCACTATTGGTGTGAAGAGTTCCCATCACCAAGTGACCTGTTTGAGAGGCTTTCAGAGCGGTATTGACGGTTTCGCGATCGCGCATCTCCCCGACGAGGATGATATCTGGGTCTTCCCGTAAAGCCGCTTTGAGGGCGTTATCAAACTTGTGAGTATGAATACCTACTTCCCTTTGGCGAATGATTGATTTACGGCTTTGGTGAACGAATTCAATCGGGTCTTCAATCGAGATAATGTGTTTAGCGTGTTCATTATTGATATAGTCAACCATCGCTGCTAGGGTGGTAGATTTACCCGAACCCGTAGGACCTGTAACTAGAATCAATCCTTTGTGATAATCTGAGACATCTTTAAAAACTGGTGGTAAACGTAATTGTTCCAGGGTCAGGATTTTGACGGGAATCAAACGCAAAACCATGGCGTGTCCCCTTAAAGAGTCAAAGACGTTAATACGTACCCTAGCGAATTCGTACTGTGTAGCCCCATCAAACTCCAGATTCTTTTTAAATTGCTGAATTTGATCCTCTGACATAATTTCCCGCAACCAACTCATAAAGGTTTGTTGATCGGTAACGGGATAGTCTGTAATCAGAATCTCCCCACGGTCACGCATCCTGGGAGTTTCATTTACCCCAAGGTGTAAGTCCGAATACCCATTCTCATAGGCTTCCCTGATTAAATGTTCGAGGGTGGGATGACCTGGAGACGGTCTAGATATAGGTCGAACCGGTGGTTCAGGTTGATAACTCTCCTGTCTAGGGGGTGGGGGAACAGCCCTAGCTTTGGGGACAACCGGCATGGTTTCAAAGGTTTGACTACTTTTGTCACCGGTAGGCATATCTATTGGCATATTTACAGATATGGATTCTGCTGGTGGTGCCGGAGGAGGAGGGGGGAAGTTCATCCCATTGGGAGTCGATAGAGAAGTAGAGGGTGGAGGTGGTGGAGGGGGAATGGGGGGACGAGATGCTTCGGTCATAACTATATTTTCATTACTTATCTGTTATTTAGTTTTCCCAAAACTAGACTATTTCTAACATGGAGATTTACTTTTGATTGGCTTTAGTATCTACTACCGCTGCCCAAAAGGTTAAAGCTGTTAGGGGAATCGAAGCGATTAAAATCACGGTTGTGATTAGTTGACCTAATTCGGGGTTACCTGAACTTAATTCAAACACAGAACCAACACCGGCGATCGCCGTTATGCAAGAAACTAGTAACAAGACACCGCTTTTGGGAGTCATACCCATAATTTTTATTACTCCTGATAGGGTTGAACAGCTTGTAGAGAAAAACCATGTTTTTTAAGTTCATCGGTTAGGGCTAAAGTATTTTGGACCCTATCTACGAATAAAACCCCACAGAGATGATCCATTTCGTGTTGAATCACTCTTGACAATAATCCTGATGCTTTTAATTTTCTCGGTCTCCCGTTTTCATCTTTGAAGCTTACCTCCACCATCTCTGGACGAATCACCTCTAGATAAACTCCCGGAATACTCAGACAACCTTCTTCAAAACCACATTTTTCTTGACTATAAGCGGTGATTTGGGGATTAATTAACACAAGAGGTTGATTTACCGGGTTGTCTGGTTCACAATCAATCACGATTATTTGTTTGTTGATATTTACCTGGGGTGCTGCTAAACCTATTCCTTGAGAAGTGTACATCGTTTGCAGCATTTGTTCTGCTAATTTTCTGGTTTCTTGATCTACTTTAGCGATGCGTTTGGCTTTACTTCTTAAAGCGCGATCGCCCAAATAGTGTAACTCCAAGGGGGGTTTTTCTAGTTTTTGTTTTTCGACGCTAATGACAGAACTCATGGAACTTTTAACAGATCTTTACTATTGTTCAAATTTTAACATCGATTACCTCAAACCTACGGGATATTGGCGCAACATCTGTTTACCTTGATAAACATAAAATTTTCTGACTATTTCTCCACCACGACTAATGGGAATTACCCCTATCGGTTTAAACTCAGCAAAATAACTACTATATTCCCCAATCAACCCTTGGTCTAAAGTGATATACAGAGCGTTTTTACCCACCCAATCCTCAGGATTATACCAAAAGGCAAAACTACGCATATCACTGCTTAAGTTAGTTACCGGAAGTTTAACCACTGGTTGCAACCCGAAATAGATTTGTCCGGTTAGATACCAAGCGTCAGTAAAAACAAAGTCTGTTTCGGTTAATATTTCCCGAAAAGGAGGTTGACGAAACGCTTCTGTTAGCTGGTTAACCTTAAACATCTCGGTAGAGGTATCGGTTTTCTCCGTTAATATCCCCCCAAAGATAGCGTATTGACTAGACTTCTGTAAAATACCTAGATGCAGATGCAGTAAAAAGACGACCATCAAAGTAGCGATCGCTATTGCCGAATATTTTAACCATCTCTCTCTCGTTTTTTCCCCCCAATTCATAGCATATTTCCCCAATAACAAGGTTACACCCCAAAACCCCGCCATGGGCCATGCTGGTAAAATTTGTTCTTTTCCCCCTAACAGGGTAAACCCCACAATTAAGGGTAACGATACCCATAAAAGCAAACTTTCTGCAGCTCTTTTTTGTGATTGTAGGGAACGAAAAATAACCCAATTTAGGGGTATCCCAAAACTCGGAAACAAATACAAAATATCGGCTAAAAATACCAGCAGAACTTTATTAATACTAAAACTTTTTTCTGTCCCTCCTGAATGGGATTG
>CALGKL010000091.1 GCA_937930495.1 uncultured Gloeocapsa sp. | reverse complement strand
TCGAGAGAAAGGCTTTCTCGCCAACTGTAGCCACAGGACCTCTGGATGAGGGCGACTTTGGTCTCTGGTTTGATTCCTTGGCTTAAGGCTGACCAGTCTACGCTTCCCTGGGGTGTTAAGTCTATTTCACGGTATTTAATGCCAAAATCTTTTAGTGATCCTTGTTTTGTTCCTCTTTTCCCGATGACTTCTTCTAGGGTGTCGTAGGGCGCTCCCATCACCGCTACTAATTCGTCTCCAGGACGGAGTAAACCATATAGGGCACAGGCGATCGCATGAGTTCCTGAGACCAATTGTACCCTGACTAATGCAGCCTCTGTTCCCATAATTTGGGCAAATACTCGATCTAGGGTTTCTCTCCCTAAATCGTTATGTCCATAACCGCTGACACTGCTAAAATGGTGTACTCCTACTTTATGTTCTCGAAAGGCTTTTAAAACTTTCTGCAGATTTTCCTTGACCTGGGCGTCAATTTCCGCAAAAATCGGTAATAGTTTTGTTTCTGCTTCTTGCAGCAATTTTTTCTTATTCATCTTACCTTATGACTATTAGTTCCTCTCAACCAAAACCATTAGACTGGCCCGTGATTGGGTATATGTTCAGTATCCACGCGATCGCTCTATTGGGTTTTTTACCACAGTTTTTTCGCCTCGATGCTCTCTTATTGCTACTTTTGATGCATTGGATAACGGGAGGATTAGGGATTACCCTGGGTTTCCATCGTTTGGTTGCTCATCGTAGCTTTACCACCCCCAAGATCCTGGAGTATTTTTTGGTTTTCTGTGGGACTTTAGCTTGTCAAGG
Source organism: uncultured Gloeocapsa sp. (assembly GCA_937930495.1). Lineage (GTDB taxonomy): Bacteria > Cyanobacteriota > Cyanobacteriia > Cyanobacteriales > Gloeocapsaceae > Gloeocapsa. The sequence continues at coordinate 3,001 of CALGKL010000091.1, read as the reverse complement.
AGGTCCAATTCAATGGGTGGGGTTACATCGTCTCCATCATAAATACTCGGATACTCCCTTAGATCCTCATGATTCTCATCAGGGCTTCTGGTGGAGTCATTTTGCTTGGATGATCCACGCAATACCCGCTGAGCAAGATGTTCCTCGTTTTACTCAAGACATCAGTGGCGATCGCTTTTATCAATTTTGTCAAAAATATTTTATCCCTATCCAAGTGGTCCTCGGTTTACTATTCTACTGCCTCGGGGGATGGTCCTGGGTAATTTGGGGAATTTTTGTCCGGTTAGTAGTAGTCTTTCATTGTACCTGGTTAGTTAATAGTGCAACTCATCAATTTGGCTATCAAAGTCATGAGTCGGGAGACGATTCGAGAAACTGCTGGTGGGTAGCTTTCCTCACCTATGGTGAAGGTTGGCATAATAATCATCATGCTTATCAATACTCAGCTCGTCACGGTTTGCAGTGGTGGGAAATTGACTTAACTTGGCTCACAATTCGGTTATTAGCACTTTTGGGTTTAGCAAATAATATTAAACTACCAGTAAAGGAATAAAACTCTAAATTTTTGGGAAATTTCCTTGACCTCTGTCTCAATTTCAGACAAAATCAACAATAGTGCTTTTTAAAACTTATTGTTTTAAAAATGTACTGTTAGGCTAACGTTTTATACTTCTCACATGACGACTGCAACATCAAATCAAGACCGTTTACCTCTAGATTGGGGTACAATTATCTATATGGCTCTAATCCATGGTGTAGCCATGTTAGCTTTTTTGCCAAAATTTTTTAGCTGGCAAGCTATAGGCTTAATGCTATTATTCCACTGGATTACAGCTGCTTTGGGCATAACCCTCGGCTATCACCGTTTGGTTGCCCATAGAAGTTTTGAAACTCCTAAAATACTGGAGTATTTCTTTGTTTTCTGCGGCACATTAGCTTGTCAAGGTGGTCCTATTAATTGGATTGGGTTACATCGGATTCACCATAAATACTCTGATACCCCTTTAGATCCCCATGATTCCAATAAAGGCTTTTGGTGGAGTCATCTGGGTTGGATGTTCCATCATATACCCGCTGACAAAGATATCGCCCGTTATACCAAAGATATTAATGGCGATCCTTTTTATCAGTTTTGTCAAAACTTCTTTATTCCCATTCAAATTGTTTTAGGATTAGTTTTATATTATCTAGGTGGTTGGTCATTAGTAATTTGGGTCATTTTTGTCCGCTTAGTATTGGTGTTCCATTGCACCTGGTTTGTTAATAGTGCTACACATAAGTTTGGCTATCGTAGTCACGAATCGGGAGATGATTCCAAAAACTGTTGGTGGGTAGCTTTATTAACCTACGGTGAAGGTTGGCACAATAATCATCATGCGTATCAATACTCAGCCCGTCATGGTCTACAGTGGTGGGAAATAGATGTGACCTGGATGACGATTCAGTTATTAGCTTTCTTCCGACTAGCTAAAAATATTAAGTTACCAGATTTGAAAACCGCTAATTAATAATCCTGAGAAAATCTCTATCTTGCTTATAATCAGATAGGGGTTTTTTTATATTTTTAAGAATTGCTGTACGAGTTGATAAAAATCAGCGATCGGGGGAATAGCTAGGCGATCGCTCGTGGTGACTACTACCACTTCTCGACTTAATTCATTCATAGTGATTTCCCCAGATGGAGCAATCTTCCTGATCGTTAGGGTAGAATCTTTTTCAGCTTCAATCAGAGCAGATTTCGGTAACAAAGCAACAACCTTTCCCTGTCTGACTACTCCCCGAAACGCGTCAAGAGTATTTAATTCCAACATAATTTTCGGCGGAATTGACAATTTTTCAAAACAATCTTGAATTAATCTCTGCATCCCATAACCATCTTTAAAAACCACCTGAGGATAATTAGCTACTTCAGAGAGAGTGACTTCCCTCAACCGACTCAGGGGGTGATCGGCGGCCATGAGAACTACTATCTCTTCTTCATAGAGTACATCTACCACCATTTCGACGCTATTAGTTAAAAAGCGATTATTCATGACGATCGCTAAATCTACTAACCCGTCTTTGAGAACTTTTAAAGCGCGATCGCTTCCTAGGGCGGTTACCCTTAATTGGATATTGGGATGCTCAAGACAAAATTTTTGTAAAATTGGCGGTAGATAATGCGCACAAACAGAATGAATAGCAGCGATACATAATTCTGGTTGTTTTCCCGATTTAAGTTCCTGAAACTTTTCTTGTACCGTTTCCCATTCTCGACAAATTTTGCGCGCATGGGGTAATAATTGTTCCCCCCCAATGGTTAATTTAGCTACAGAACTTCTGTGAAATAATATTAACCCCAAATCTTGCTCTAACCCTTGAATTTGACGACTAATAGTGGATTGGGTCAGACGACATTGTTTAGCTGCTAAACCAAAATTACCTGTTTCTACGATTGCCAAAAAAGCTTGTAATTGCTCGATGCGCATTCAACTTGAATCTACACCCTATTAATCAATAGACTACTGAAGATAGCGGATTTAGGGGAAAAATTTAGTTACGATTTATACCGATAGAGTCTGGCTAATTTTTCGGGTTTAACCCCTGCAAAATAACCGAGAATCACTAGTTGATTAATCAGAGTTGTTTTGAAGATCCCTAGTTTTTGCCAACGACGTCCAGAGGTAGTTACAGTTGAAGAGAGAATGGCAATTTTGCCTTTTTTACGCAGATTTAAGATCAACTGAAAATCTTCCATGATCGGTAAATTGGGAAATCCTCCTATAGCTTCAAAAGTAGATTTCCTCAGAAAAATACCTTGATCTCCATAGGGAAAAGAAAAGAAACGCGATCGCCAGTTGACTAATTTCGCTACCCAAGGTAATAATTTTTTGCTTCCGGCGATCGCCAAACTAAACGCACCCCCAACGATTGCTTTATCCCTCATTATTTCCCTAATCTGGTTAGCATAGTCAGAGGGTAAGAGAGTGTCTCCATGTAAAAATAAAAGGATCTCTCCAGG
>CALGKL010000090.1 GCA_937930495.1 uncultured Gloeocapsa sp. | reverse complement strand
AGAATAGCTATCCGAGTTTCCAAATCAGGGACTTGAATATCAGCGATTAATCCCATGGAAAAACGAGAAATCAAGCGCGCTTGTAAAGTAGGAATTTGGTGAGGAGGGCGATCGCTAGCTAAGACAATTTGTTTACCTGCTTCGTGGAGAGTATTAAAAGTATGAAAGAACTCTTCTTGAGTATATTCTTTTCCCTCGATAAACTGAATATCATCGACTAATAGAATATCGGCGCTGCGATAATGTTCGCGAAAATTAGCCATTTGGTCATTACGAATCGCCGCGATTAAATCATTAGTAAACTGTTCTGTGGAAACATAAAAAACCTTAGCCGAGCTCATAATTTCCAGATGATAATGTCCTATTGCTTGCATGAGATGGGTTTTCCCTAAACCCACACCCCCACAGAGAAACAGAGGGTTAAAATCCCGTCCGGGGGATTCAGCTACAGCTAGGGAAGCAGCATGAGCCATCCGATTAGTAGGACCGACTACAAAACGATAAAAAGTATATTTAGGGTTTAATTTAGTTGGTAAAGTTGGATGCAATCCTGGTTGTTCGCTCAAACCGATATAGGTACTGAGATTATCCCCCTCAAAAGTAGTCAACTTAACCTCTACCGACCCAGAGACGATCGCTTCTACTGTTTCCCGAATAATTTGGAGATAATTTTTCTGTACATGATTGAGAATAAAGCGATTGGGGATACGTAAGACTAAAACATTATCTTGCCAATATTCAGGGGTAGCAGTTTCAATCCAAGTTTCATAGGTAGGACTATTTAACTGCTGACGAAGACTTTCTAAAACCTGAGCCCAAAGTTCTGTAACTGTCAAGATAATATACCACCTTTTAACTAGCGCAGCGAAATCCAGCTAAAATTTGTCGCACACTCGGATAATACCAGTTACGAAAGCTAGAGCGCAAAGCCCAAGAACGAGTAGCCCAACTCCCCCCTCGCAGTACTTTATGTTGGCCATCGAAATAAGTTTGGGAATAACCCTGGTAGGGATAACTGACAAAACCTGGGTAACCGACAAAATCCGAATCTGTCCATTCCCAGACATTACCGAGGAGATCATAACAACCGGTGGAAGACTTACCCAAAGGATAAGCATTAACGGGAGTAGGTTGTCTTAAATTGAGATGATAATTGCAGCGACTAGGATCGGGTAACTGTTCACCCCAAGGATAAGGGGACTGTTGTTGGGTTTGGGGATTCCACCTAGCGGCTTTTTCCCATTCTATCTCAGTCGGGAGACGTTTCCCGAGGAAACGAGCGTAGGCTTGAGCTTCATAATAACTAACTCCATAAACAGGATAATAACTGTTAATTAAGCTTTCCTGCCAATAAAGAGGTTGAGTAATGGCGTGAGATTGTTTCCATAGCCATCCTGACTCACTCCACCAGTGAGGCTGATCATAGCCTCCCGCGGTGATAAATTGGTGGTATTGGGCACAGGTAACAGGATATTGATCCAGATTATAGCTATCTACATAGACTAGATTACGAGGACGTTCGTTATCTTGAGCGCTGATATCTTCATTTCCTAGCCAAAACTCCCCCTCGGGAATTTTTACCATTTGAGGAACAGCAGGAGGTAAATCAAATTGCTTTTGAGGAGTGCGTACCCCCAATAGATGTAAGATAATCTCGATCGTCTCTCCGTGTTGGCTTTCGTGTTGAATCAACCAACGCCATAAACGCTCTTGTTGTTCAACTGGTGCTTTATTGAGATAGTCTAATACCCGATCTCTGACTAGATTGAGATAATCGCGGATAAATCCCGGGGAGGGTAGGTTTTGACGTTGGGCTTTTGGTAAACCATCGGCGGCGAATAAGCGTTTATATTCTCCAAATAGAGTTGGGAACCCCCCTAGATATTCTAAAATCCAATAAGCTTCCGTAAAGGCGATATGTCCTAAATGCCAACCTATGGGGCTAAAATCGGGGTGAGCTTGTTGATAAAATTGCTCTAATTCTAGCTGCGCCAAGGTGTTGAGGGTTAACTCACGACAGTAGTATAAATCTTGCTCAATTTCTGTTTTAACAGATTGAGTGTAACTTGACTTCAAGGGTTTCTCCTACCGTAATAATTGTATTTTCAGGACAACTAAACCATTTTCCCTCAAACATGGGTTCAGAAGCGATAATTACGCCATCGGGATAATTTAGTTCGTCTCTAAGCCAGTAGAGACTGGGTATGGGCGATCGATTAGCGTAACGAGAGGCGACGATTTGTTGACCATCGCTAACCAGAATATTAGCAGAGAAATAGACTTGCTGGGTCCGCGCTAATTGGGTTAAATATTGGAGAGATTGACTTAAAACTTCTGTCAGATTGAGGTGGGGAGATTGTCGCCATTGTTCCATAATCAGTGCGAAAATATGCTCAGAATCTGTTGTTCCGTGGATTAATTGATAGATTTCATCGCTGAGACTATCACGCAAGGGACGATAGAGACTACTGCGAAAGTTATTAATAAAACCGTTATGGATGAAGAGGATTTGTCGGTGGGTAAAGGGTTGACAGTTACTTAAATCTACCGCTAGGGGAGGCGTAGCGCTACGTACATAACCTAAAAAGCAGCGAGAATCTACATAACGACTCAGATGAGGTAGATTAATATCGGTCCAAATCGGTAAAGTATTTTTATAAATATAGGGTGAATCTTCTTTATGGGGGTGATACCAACCTAGACCAAAACCATCGGCGTTGAGTAAACCCGCGGTCATTTCTTTGGGTTGGTAACTTTGGACAATTAGTGAGTGCTGGGGTTGGTAGAGCAATTTATGTAGCTGTGTATTATTACCAAGGTAACCTAATAAACGACACATGGGCAATTACTATATCCTAATCATTATATATCCTAGCAAAGGCACTTTAGGATATGTTAACCGAAGCTAACAAATTGGCGACAACGTTTTTAGCTTTACGTCCGGGTGCGGGGATGAGACGATGAGCAAGTACATAGGGGGCTAATTCTTTAACGTCGTCTTCGATAACGTAATCTCGATTATCTAAAAAGGCGAGGGCACAAGCTGCTTTTTGTAAAGTTACTGTCCCCCGGGGACTTACCCCGAGAACGATATCTTGATGTTGACGAGAAGCCCTGACTAGACGCACTATATATTCTTGTACCCGTTGTTCTACTCTAACGAAGTTAACTTGGTTGCGCAGGTCAATTACTTCCTCTAGACTAATACAGGGTTGCAGTTGTTCTACGTCTACATGGTTTTTCTGCTGTTGCAGCATTTGTAACTCTTCTGTGGCGCTAGGATAACCTAAGCTGAAGGATAAGGCAAAGCGATCCATCTGGGCTTCTGGTAGGGGAAATGTTCCCTGATACTCGATTGGGTTTTGGGTAGCAATCACAAAAAAGGGCATAGGTACCATTCTCGCTTCGCCATCTACCGTTACCTGTTTCTCTTCCATAACTTCTAACAAGGCTGATTGGGTTCTCGGTGTAGCGCGATTAATTTCATCTGTTAGTAACACATTGGCAAAGACGGGACCGGGGAGAAACTCAAATTCCCGAGTACTGGGATTCCAGATATTTGTTCCTGTCACATCTGTCGGGAGTAAATCGGGAGTACATTGAATCCGTTGGAATTTACCGTTTATGGATTTGGCGAGGGATTTAGCTAATAAGGTTTTACCTACCCCAGGAACATCTTCTAACAACGCGTGACCGCCACTAAGTAAAGCAACTAGGATCAAACGAATAGCTTCATCTTTACCTACTATGGTTTTACTGAGATTTTCTTTAAGTTTTTTCAGAGATTGAGTCATGGAAGATGGTTAATTGACGAGCGGTTTGAATATCTGTACTGATTTGGCTAGTTAGAGCTTCTAGAGAGTCAAATTTTCGTTCTGTACGTAGGAATTTAATTAAATCCAGGGCTATATTTTGATCGTATAAGTCACCTGAAAAGTCTAAAAGATGAGTTTCTACGGTGAGATTTTGACCATTGACGGTGGGACGATAGCCAATGTTGGTTAAACCCCAATATATCTGCTCAACTTGTTCTAGAAGTTTAACTCGCACTAAATATACGCCAAATTTGGGTAAAAATTTAAGGCTCGGTATTTCTAGGTTAGCAGTGGGAAACCCTAGTTTTTGTCCTAATTGTTGTCCTTTAATTACTTTACCTCTAATTTGATATTCTCGCCCTAACATAGATTTGGCTGTTTCTAAATCTCCTTTGACCAAAGCTTGACGGATTTGAGAGCTACTGATTCTAGTTTGGTTGAGGTTTTGTAAATGGGTAATGTTTACTTCTACTCCGTAATTCCTGGCGATCGCCAATAGGGTTTGGGCGGTTCCTGTTCTTTGATAACCAAAGCGAAAGTCTTCCCCTACACTGATTAAACGTGCGTCTATTT
>CALGKL010000089.1 GCA_937930495.1 uncultured Gloeocapsa sp. | reverse complement strand
AAGAGTATCCGACATTAGAAAAGATAATCTGCATAAAATTACCACTCATTTAGCCAAAAACCACGGTAAAGTAGTAATAGAAGATTTAAACATCTCGGGGATGCTCAAAAACCATAGATTAGCAAGTGCTATAGCCGATTGTGGTTTTTATGAATTTAGGAGACAATTAGAATATAAATGCGCTTGGTATGGGAGTAAACTAACTGTTGCAGACAGACTTTATCCCTCAAGTCAGATATGTTCTAACTGTGGTCACAAACAAAAAATACCGCTAAAAGAACGAATTTATAACTGTCCTAATTGCGGTATTTCAATCGATAGAGACTTAAAGGCGAGTATAAATCTATCGAGTTACGGAAGTACCCCAAGCTCTGGGGAAACTTGTAAAAATAAAGCCTGTGGAGAAGTTAAATCCATCTTTGAGCGTGACTCTTGAGACTTTGATGAAGCAGGAAGTAAACTTCAAGCCTAGACAATTAAGTCTTTTTGACTAGCTTGTATGAGTTTGAGTAGGTTTTATAGAGCGGTAAAATCACTGGTTTAAGCGCAGAACAGCCATAAAAGCTTCTTGGGGTACATCCACAGTACCGATAGATTTCATGCGTTTTTTACCCTTGGCTTGTTTTTGGAGTAGTTTTTTCTTCCGGCTGATATCACCACCGTAACATTTAGCTAGTACGTCTTTACGTAGAGCGGGAATATGTTCACTAGCGATAATTCGAGAGCCAATACCTGCTTGAATAGGAATTTTAAACTGGTGACGGGGGATTAATTCTTTCAGTTTTTCCACCAAAGCACGACCAACGTTATAAGCTTTGTCTTGGTGGACAATCATCGCTAGAGAGTCAACAGGATCGCCATTAACCATAATATCTAGTTTGACGAGGGGGTTAGGACGATAACCGATCAACTGATACTCCATACTCGCATAACCCCTAGAGCGGGATTTCAGCTGGTCAAAAAAGTCTGTAATTACTTCCGATAGGGGTAACTCATAAATCAAGTTAGTACGGGTTTGGGTAAAGTATCGCATATCTTTAAACACACCCCGACGACTTTGACACAATTCCATCAAAGCACCGACATAGGTTTCAGCGGTGATAATTTCTACTTGAATATAGGGTTCTTCGATTTTTGCCCTTTTTTGGGGTGGGGGTAGTTGACTGGGATTATCGATTTCGAGAACTTCGCCATCAGTGGTAGTGACGCGATAAATTACCGAGGGTGCGGTAGTAATTAGATCCAGATCATATTCTCTCTCTAACCTTTCTTGGACTATTTCCATGTGTAATAATCCCAAGAAACCGCAGCGAAAACCAAATCCCATCGCTGTTGAGGTCTCGGGTTCGTAGTGCAGTGCCGCGTCGTTGAGTTTCAGTTTATTGAGTGCTTCCCGTAGGTCTTCGTATTGGTCAGCATCTGTGGGAAATAAGCCACAGAAGACCATTGGTTTAGCTTCAGCATAACCTGGTAAAGCTTCAGTAGCAGGAGCCGTTGCTAAGGTAATGGTATCACCAACCCGAGCGTCTTCTACGGTTTTAATCGCCGCTGCTAGATAACCTACTTCTCCTGCGTGTAATTCTTCTACAGGTATTTGGTTGGGGGAGAGTACCCCTAGTTCATCGATTTGGTACTCTTTTTGAGACGCCATCAGGAGAATGCGATCGCCCTGACGTACCTTCCCATCCATAACCCGGAAATAGACGATTACACCGCGATAGGGGTCATAATAACTATCAAAAATCAAAGCTCTAAAGGGTTCGGTTATTGTATCAGCAGGTGGAGGTACTAATTTAACGATTCCTTCGAGGATTTCTTCTATCCCTATTCCTGTTTTTGCCGATGCTTTAATAATATGACTACAATCTAAACCAAGGATTTCTTCTATTTCTTCGGTGACCCTTTCTGGTTCAGCACTAGCTAGGTCTATTTTATTTAATACTGGGATAATTTCTAAATTATTGTCTAAAGCTAAATAAACGTTAGCCATCGTTTGCGCTTCTACACCTTGGGAAGCGTCTACTACTAATAATGCTCCTTCACAAGCAGCCAAAGAGCGTGATACTTCGTAGGAGAAATCTACGTGTCCTGGTGTATCGATGAGGTTTAGTACGTAATCTTGCCCGTCCTTAGCTGTATATTTCATCCGAGCCGCTTGTAGCTTAATAGTAATACCTCGTTCTCTTTCCAAATCCATGTTATCGAGAAATTGTTCTTTCATCTCTCGATTACTAACTGTATTGGTAATTTGGAGCATCCGATCCGCTAGAGTTGATTTACCGTGGTCAATGTGAGCAATAATGGAGAAGTTGCGTATGCGCGAGACGGGGGTATTAGTCATATAGCCTTAAAGTGGACAAAATTCCTTGACTTAGTCTAACATATCTCAATCGATGATGAGAGCGATTTTACCAGTGGTTGAACCTGTTTCTAATTGTTGATGAGCTCGAACTACGGCCGATAGGGGATAGGTTTGACTCAGATGTATGCTTAATTTACCCTCATCTATCCAGGTAGCGCATTGTTTGAGTATTTCTGTTTGATATTTTTGCGCTGGTAGTAAATTCTCTAAAGCGGGAGTTAGCATTAATTCTAGACTGATTCTCAGATTCCGTTGACGCGCCTTTTTCAGATTACCTAAGGCTGGATTAGGTTCAAGAATAGTGACTAAATCCCCATAAATTTTTACCGCAGCAATAGTGTCGTAAAAGACCTGACCACCGATTGTATCAAAGGCTACATCTACTCCCTCTCCCTGGGTTAAACTCAAAATGCTAGTCACAAAGTCATTCTGACGGTATAGGATCACCTCGTCTGCACCCAATTGACGTGCTAATCTTCCCTTGTCGGGAGAACTCACCGTGGTATAAACTTGCGCACCTTTGAGTTTAGCTAATTGTATGGCTACATGACCTACTCCACCTGCTCCTCCATGGATCAACACTGTTTGATTTTTACTCAGTTGAGCGCGATCGGAGAGGGATTCCCAAGCGGTGATTAAGACTAGGGGTGCTGCTGCTGCTTCAGCAAAAGAAAGGGTTTTAGGTTTAAGGGCTAGTAAATGTTCAGAAACCACCGCATATTCTGCGTAGGTACCTTGATAACTTTTACCTAATCCTCCCGCGCAAAAATAAACTTCCTCTCCTGGTTGAAACTTAGTAACCCCTTCTCCGATCGCCACGATTATTCCTGCTCCATCACAACCGAGGATAGCTGGTGATTCATCGGGATAAAATGTCCCCCTAGCTCTGAGTTTGGTGTCGATCGGGTTAATTCCTGCTGCTTTGAGTTGAATCAAAACATCGGTAGGATTTTTAATTTTGGGTTGGGGTATCTCCTGGAGTTGCAATACTTCCGGGTTACCCGCTTGAGTCATAACAATTGCTTTCATATGCAGTCTTAGAGGCTAGTGACTTACTCTGAACTCTACTTAGTCTATTCCTTCGATAACTTGTTTAATCGTAGTCAAACTTTCTAAACTAATTAAACCACGTCTGCCATCTTTTTGGTTACCAATACCTAGATAAACTGATTCTTCGTTTTGACTGATACGAGAAAACCTCGGGGAACAGTTAATATAGGTAAAAGCACTTTTAATCTTACTCCCAAAATTGCGACTAACTTCGTAAGAATCAGTAATCAAACAGTTAGTATGACCCGTGCTATGTTTATTAATAAATTCTATCCCCTGTTCCAGATTATCTACTAGTTTAAAAGCAACGGTTTTCGTTAGATAGGGGACTTG
>CALGKL010000088.1 GCA_937930495.1 uncultured Gloeocapsa sp. | reverse complement strand
GAAACCTTAGAGTCAAACCCTTATCAATTGTGTTGGAATTCATCTAATCCTCACCCAGGACTATATATAATAATTGAAGGTCAAGGGAGGATTCTTTTTGATGGTGATCATCTGTTATTGACCTTAAAACCTGGTTCTTGTTTTGGGGAAGCAAGTTTTTTTAAACAAGATAATTTTCAACATTACTCGGTCAAAGCATCTAGTAAATTAAAGCTGTATTATCTCAGGGCTGATTTACTAGAAACTTTGATGGCTAAATACCCTCAAATCAGCGAAAATCTGCGTCAACAAGGGATATTTAAGGATTTATTGATGCTCTGGTGTAGAGTAGTTCAGCTCGATCAGCAGCAAAAATTACAACTAAAAAAAATTGTTCCTTTATTGGAGCGACACACACTAGTTGAAGGAGATCTATCAGCGCAATTACAGAAAAAATCCGCTTTTTGGTTAATCCGTCAAGGAGAATTAGGAAATAACTCAGGAAAGAGATTAACAACAGGAATGATTGAGATTCCCTCAACTAATCCTGAACATTGGCACGTTAAAACCTTCACTGAGTTATATACATTAAATCAAACAAATTGGCTTAAAGCCTTAGAGATTATACCATCGTTAGCCCAAATTTCCCCTCAAATACCCCAACGAGTAACCGTTTCTCAACCATCTCCTCAACCAACCGTTAGGGATTATTTTCCTTCCCTAAACCAAAAACTAACTCATTGGTGGCAAAAAACCATCAAAAAATATCCAATCTACTACCAACAAAGTATTACAGATTGTGGTGCAGCTTGTTTAGTAATGGTCAGTCGTTACTATGGGAAAGAATTTAGCCTCAATCGTCTCAGGGATATGACTAACGTCGGGAGAGAAGGAGCATCCTTAGGAAGTTTAGCTAGAGCCGCAGAAGGGATTGGTTTTACTACAAAACCCCGACAGGCGACCCTGGATAAATTAGCAGAGCAAACACTACCAGCGATCGCCCATTGGCAGGGAAACCATTATGTAGTAGTCTATAGAATTACCCCTAACCAAGTAATTATCGGCGATCCCGCTCAAGGACAACGAATCTTCAGTTATCAAGAATTTCAATCAGGTTGGAATGGTTACGTATTGTTACTCGAACCTACCCTGAAGCTAGAGAAAACAGCGAGCGATCGCTCATCCCTGTGGCGATTTTTGGCCTTACTCAAACCCCACTGGTGGATCCTAACCGAGATTTTTATTGCTTCGTTGTTTATACAGCTATTTGGGTTAATCACTCCTGTCTTTACCCAATTACTCCTAGACCGAGTCGTAGTGCAGCGCAGTACTAGTACCTTAGTAGCGGTAGGTTCAGGATTATTGATTTTTGGCTTGTTTAAAGTAATCATGAGTGGATTACGCCAATATCTCTTAGAACACACCGCCAATCGTCTCGATGTAGCTTTGATCGTTGGTTTTATTCGTCACACCCTCCGTCTCCCCTTATCCTTTTTTGAATCTCGTTACGTAGGGGATATCATCGCGAGGGTACAAGAAAATAGTAAAATTCAACGCTTTCTAACAGGAGAAACCCTTTCCATTGTCCTAGATTTACTCACCGTCTTTGTCTATATCGCGGTGATGTTTTGGTATAGTGCCAAACTATCGTTGCTAGTCCTAATCACCCTACCTCCTCTAGTCCTACTCACTCTCTTAGCTACTCCCATACTCAAAAATATATCACGTCAAATGTTTAAAGCGGGAGCAGCTGAAAGTAGTTATCTGATCCAAGCTTTGACCGGAATTCGGACCATTAAATCCATGGCGGTCGAACATGGAGTACGTTGGCAATGGGAAAAATTATTAAATAAGCTGGTCAAGAAACGGTTTGACGCTCAAATCATCGGCAACAAACTACAAATGCTCGGTAGTACATTACAAACCTTCTCCACCACCGCTTTACTCTGGTATGGAGCTTGGCTAGTCATTCAAAATGAAATGACCATCGGACAGTTAGTGGCTTTTAATATGCTAGTAGGTAATGTGATCAGTCCTTTCCAACGTTTATCAGGATTATGGAACGAATTCCAAGAGGTGACTATTGCCGTAGAAAGAATTAATGATATTTTTGAAACTGAACCCGAACAAGACTTAGAAACACAATCCCGTCAGAATTTACCCTCGATTCAAGGTCACATCCGCTTTGAAGAAGTGACTTTTCGCTATCACCGGGAAAACAAGGTTAACGTTCTCGAAAATATTAGCTTTGCCATCAAACCAGGTCAAACCGTCGCTTTGGTTGGTTACAGTGGTTCGGGAAAAAGTACTATAGCTAAGCTAATCCTCGGGTTATATTCCCCAACTAGCGGCAAAATTACCATTGATGGTCATGATCTTCAGGAAATAGCCCTACAATCCCTACGTCAACACATAGGAGTAGTTGACCAAGATACCTTTCTCTTTGGCAGTACGATCGAAGAAAATATCGCCCTGGGACATCCCGAAGCGACTCTTTCTCAAATTATCAACGCTGCTACTTTAGCGGGAGCACATTCCTTTATCAAAAAATTACCCCAAGGTTATGACACTAATATTGGTGAAAGTGGGGGTTTGCTATCGGGAGGACAACGTCAAAGAATCGCCATCGCCCGTGCCCTATTAGGCAATCCTCCTGTACTGATTTTTGATGAAGCTACTAGTAATTTAGACGCGGAATCAGAGGCAATCATTCAAACCAACTTAGAGGCAATTCGAGAACAACATACAACCATTATTATTGCCCATCGTCTCTCCACTATCCGCCACGCTGACCTTATTTTGGTACTCAATGAAGGCATTTTAGCTGAAGAGGGCACTCACCAAGAATTAATGAGCAAACAGGGTATTTATTTCCATCTCTATCAAAAACAACTCTCTAACGTTTAAAAGGTAATTTGGTCATGACTTCGAAAATAGTTAACTCTTCCACCCCAACTACTGATACTCCTGGATCAGAGTCTCCAAAACAGATTTGGTCTGATAGTACCCTAGAATTTTTAGAAGGTTTACCACGTCCTTGGACCAGAGGTTTATTATATGTTTTTATCCTCTTTACTAGTATTCTTATACCTTGGGCTATGCTCGCTAAAGTAGATGAAACAGGTACAGCCCAAGGCAGACTTGAACCCAAAAATAGACCAATTGAACTAGATTCCCAGGTTGTCTGTACTTTAGTTTCTATTCCTCAACAAGAAGGAGAATACGTCAGTTTTAATCAAATAATTGGTGAATGTGACACTACATTAATTGACAGCGATTTGAGTAAATATCAGCAAAAATTGTTAACCCAAAATGAGCAGCTTTTACAACTGACCAATCTTCTCAATCAATCGCAAATTACCTATTCAACCCAAATTCAACAAAACCAAGCTCAACAGTTAGAAAAACAGACTAAAATTCAACAAGCACAGGAGCAAATAAATTCTTTAATCGCTAATTTTGACCTAGCTAAACTAGAAAGAGAAAAGCAACTACAACAAGCTAGAAACGCCATAGAAGTTAAAGTCACTGATTATCAATCGGCTTTGGTTAGATTAGAAACAGCTCAAGAAAAAATTCCTCGTTATCAAGAAGCTTATGATAATGGGGTTTTATCATTTGAACATTTACAAGAAGCTACTCAGTTGGAAAAGGAAAGACAACAAGAAGTTGAACAAAGCAAATTGGAGGTGCAACGAGCAGAAATTTATTACCAAGAACAAGAAAATAGCTATCAAAAAATGCAGCAAGAAGCTTTAGCCAAAATTGAAGAAGCACGTCTGTTATTGGAGCAAGAACAAAAAAGTTATCAAACTCTTATCTATACTAATCAATTGGCTCTGGGGAAAATCACCGAACAAATCAAGAATATTGAAAGAGATTTTATTCTTCTTAAAGCTAATCTTCAGGAAACCCAAGCTCATATATTTTATCTAGAAAAACAACTAGAACAATATACTTTTCGCTCACCTGTAGAAGGGATAATTTTTAATTTACCCGTTAAAAAACCTGGATCTGTCATCCAAAGTGGTGAATTATTTGCTAGTATCGCTCCTCAAGATAGTCCTTTGATTCTTAGAGCTGAAATACCAGCTTCTGATAGTGGCTTTATTAAATTGGGACAAACGGTTAAATTAAAGTTTGATGCTTATCCTTTTCAAGATTATGGTGTGGTAGAAGGAAAAGTTAACTGGATTTCGCCTACTTCAAAAATTCAAGAAACTATTCAAGGTAACCTCAAGGTTTTTGAGTTAGAAATAGTCATTGAACGCCCTTATATTAACCATAAAAATGGTCCCATATTCCTCACCCCTGGTCAAACGGCTACAGCAGAAATTGTTGTGCGTCAACGTTCGGTGATGGATTTCGTTCTTGAACCTTTTCAAAAGTTACAAAATACTGGTTTGGAGTTGTAAAAATTATGTCAACCTTTGTTATCCCCAATAAAAAAATTATCAAGTATCTACAACTGTCTTTAAAACTTAATGCTGTAGTAGCAGAAATCGTTAAACAGGAAATTGTGCTCACTAAAGCTGAAGAATTAGGAATTAAAGCTACTGAACAAGAATTACAAAAAGCTGCCGATCGCTTGCGTATTGCTAGAAAACTCTATAAAACCGAAGACACTTTAGCTTGGTTAGGAGAAAATTATCTCTCTCCCGAGGATTTTGAGGAATTAGTTCGTTTTGAGGTTACCGCGGAAAAATTCGCCGAGCAGATGTTTTCTAGCCAAGTTGAGCCATTTTTTTATCAGCATCAACAGGATTTTACCGGTGCGGTTATCTATGAGATATGTCTAGATGAGTATGATCTAGCTTTAGATTTGTATTATTCTATCAATGAAAATGAATTAAGTTTTCTTCAAGTCGCCTATGGGTATATTTCTGACCCCGAACTTAGACGTCTCAAGGGTTATCAAGGTATTGTTAGTCGTCAAAATCTAAAACCAGAAGTCAGTTCAGCTGTTTTTGCTGCTCAACCACCACAAGTTTTAAGACCAATTATTACCGCCACTGGAGTATTATTGATATATGTTGAGGAAATTATCCAACCAGTTCTCAATGATTCGTTGAAAACCCAGATTCTCAATAGGTTATTCAGTAATTGGTTGCGCCAGGAGATGGCTACCATGGAAATCATCACCCCGGAACTCAACCACAACCCTAGTTAATCTTTGAGTTTACCCTCCGTGTGTTTTTTTAAAAACCTAACCCAATCAGTAATATTATGTCTTAAGGTTTCTTGCAGTT
The DNA here is from genome assembly GCA_937930495.1 of uncultured Gloeocapsa sp. Classification (GTDB taxonomy): domain Bacteria; phylum Cyanobacteriota; class Cyanobacteriia; order Cyanobacteriales; family Gloeocapsaceae; genus Gloeocapsa. The sequence goes on along the minus strand of CALGKL010000088.1, from coordinate 1,491 downwards.
TTTTTTATCTAACTATGGCTCCTAGTCAAGCTGCTACTTTTGTTAACTCGAGTAGCTCGCTAGAATTGCATAGTTTTAGTCATCAACTCCAAGACTCAGCCGTATTTAGCTCAGCTTTTGGGTTAATTTCTAATGGAGAACAAACCTTTGTCGGTACCTCAGATCCTCAATTTGTCACTGGACCTTCTTTGATTTTTCATCCCGACGGGACTAACCTTCCTGTTGTTAAACAGCTTCTTTCTGACGGGGTGACTACCTTTTTACCTTTAAACCTCGATTTTATTCAGGGTCAAATCACAGGAACCAGTCAAGTTATCTTAACTGACCATCAAAAATTATCAGCTAATTTAATTTCTCAATTACAATATAAATTAGCAGAAGACCTTCCTTTTGTGAGTTCAACCGTAGCTCAATCTGGTTGGCAAATGAGTTTTTTGCTTGAGGAAAATGAGGTCTTTTCTTATCAATTTACTAGTTTAATTAAGGCACAATTTACTAGTAATTTTCTCTCCCGAAAAGAAAGAATAGTTATTTATTTTTATACCTTACCCAGAGGGATTGAATTAGTTAACCCGATTCTCTCGTTTTCTTTAGCTCCTGAACCGATGATCAGCGCTAATAGTCCTTTGCTCAACGTCGGGTTATTAGTAATCAATCAAGAATCTGGTTCTTTAAAAATATTAGGGAATAGTCGTCCTTATTTTCAAATTGAGCAAATATCTAATCAACAAGTTCAAGGCACATTTGAATACCTAGCTCATCAATCAACCACTTTAAATCTTGTCGCTTATACTTCTAGTTCTTTTACTAGTGTAAATAGTCCTATTCTTGTTTCTGAACCAGATTTTAGAGGCTTAGGGATAGTCCTTTGTTTCTTGATTATAATCAAAAGAAAAAATTAATCATCAGTTATGACTGACATTGAAAAAATAGTGGCAAAGGCTTTAGCTGAAGGTAATCCTAGCGGTTGGTTTGAGTCTGTCTATCGCCATGCTAATCAAAATCCTCGGCAAATTCCTTGGGCAAATTTAACCCCCCACCCTCTGTTAGTAGATTGGTTACAGGAAACTAAACCCGATGGCAATGGGAAACAAGCTTTGGTGATTGGTTGTGGCTTGGGGGATGATTGTGAAATTTTGTCTCAATTTGGTTTCAAAGTCACAGCTTTTGATGTATCCTCAACGGCTATAGCTTGGTGTCGTCAACGTTTTCCCACTTCTAGGGTTCACTATCAGGTGGCTGATTTGCTTAATTTACCCCTAGATTGGCAAAATCGGTTTGATTTGGTGGTAGAAGTGCGTACCATTCAATCTCTACCCCTAGATGTTAGAGACCAAGTCTTAGAGGCGATCGCTAATCTAGTTAAACCAGTAGGTTTACTATTACTGGTGGCTAATTTTAGGGCAGAAAATCAACCCCTAACCGGTCCACCCTGGGCTATGTCTCAAGCTGAATTACAACGATTAACTAGCTTTAACTTAGAGAAAATAA
>CALGKL010000087.1 GCA_937930495.1 uncultured Gloeocapsa sp. | reverse complement strand
GTTTAGAAACAGACCCTGAGATTCAACAAGAAAAAGCGCAATATGAACCAGAAGATTCTAGTCATTGAAGATTTAACCGTTAGCTTTGATGGTTTTAAAGCTCTCAATAACCTTAACTTTAGTATGGATACAGGAGAGTTAAGGGTAATTATTGGACCAAATGGTGCTGGAAAAACCACCTTTTTAGACGTCATTACAGGTAAAGTGCAACCGACTCAAGGACGAGTTTTATTTAAAGGACGTAACTTAGCCAAGACTGCTGAACATGAAATCGCTCGTTTAGGTATAGGTAGAAAGTTTCAAACCCCTAGAGTCTATTTAAACTTAACGGTTAAAGAAAACCTAGATTTGGTCTGTAATCGTCAGAAAAACCCTTTAGCTACTCTATGGCAACAGCCTAAAGCCGCAGAACATCGTAACGTGATCAATCTCTTGGAAACCGTAGGATTAGTCTCTAAAGCAGAACTTCCGGCGGCTTTATTATCCCATGGGGAAAAACAAAGATTAGAAATAGGTATGTTAGTCGCGCAATCTCCCGATTTACTCTTAGTAGATGAACCGGTAGCGGGTTTAACCGATGAGGAGACAGAAAATGTCGGTAATTTACTTTTAGCTTTAGCCGAGAGTCATTCTCTAATCGTGATCGAACATGATATGGAGTTTGTCCGCCAAATCGCTCGCAAGGTAAGTGTCTTACATCAAGGTTCTCTACTGTGTGAAGGAAGCATGGAACAGGTACAAAATGACCCCAGAGTAATTGAGGTCTATCTAGGAGCACAAACTGACGATTAAAACGTCGCTAAAGATGGTTGAACGCGAGTTTCGTATAAGTTAAGGATTTTCTGAATAACTTCTTCAATGGTTAAACCATCAGTACAGATGGCGATCGCATCTGGCGCTTGTTGCAGGGGAGATATTTTACGTTCTGTATCTAGTTTATCTCTAGCTTCAATACCTTGAGCCAATTCTTCGAGACTAACATTATTAATACCCTGTTGTTGATATTCTCGCCAGCGTCTGAGGGTGCGTTCTTTCACCGAAGCAGTCAGAAAGATTTTTAACTCTGCATCTGGGAAAACCTTTGTCCCCACATCCCTACCCTCAGCAACTATTCCACCTTTTAACCCTAGTTGTTGTTGTAATTCTACCAGACGTTGACGTACAGCGGGGATAGCCGAAACCTTAGAGACATATTTACCGATCTCAGGACTACGAATCACTTCACTGACATCGTGATCATTGATAATCACCCCACTAGATTGATTGGGATCACTACTAGGAATCAGTTCCAAACGTAAATCAGCTAATAGCTCAGCGATCGCCGTTGAATCCTCTAGGTCAATGTCGTTGTGCATTACCAACCAGGTTACAGCGCGATACATAGCCCCAGTGTCTAGATAAACAAAACCTAGGGTTTTGGCTAAATGACGAGTCACGGTTGATTTCCCAGCTCCTGCTGGTCCATCAATAGCAATAATTGGCTGACGTAAACACAACATAATATTATCAATAAGACGAGTAGAACCTAACCAAACGGCTATAGCTAATAATCCTTTCTCTTCCACTTGGTTAAGAGGACTTAAACTATCGGGATGGACTAAATCTATGTATTCAATTTTAAGGCTGGGAACAGAGTTTAATTCGGCTCTGACGATAGAGATTAATTTATCTTTAGTTAGGATACCTTGTTTAAAAGCCTGATGAGCTTTACCCAAAGCTTGATAAATTTTCGCTGCTTGGATTTTTTCGGCGGCGGTTAAATACTGATTACGAGAACTATAGGCTAAACCTGTACTTTCTCGCACTGTAGCCACACTTCTAATTTCGGTTTTAAAGTTTAAATCTTGTACCAGACGTTTGATTATAGCTAATTGTTGAGCGTCTTTTTCCCCAAAGTAAGCTACATCTGGTGCCACAATTGTCAACAACTTAGTTACTATTGTCGCTACACCAGTAAAATGTACTGGTCGAAAAGGTCCACATAAAACCGAGGTCATCTCCTGGGGAGGAACTACTATAGTAGTATTATTGGTTGCTCCAACGGAGGTTATCCCCATTTCTATAGGATTAGGTGCAAAAACAAAATCTACCCCTTCCTGTTGACATAATTCTAGATCTGCTGTCAAAGAACTAGGGTATCTCCCGCAATCTTCCTGTGGTCCAAATTGGAGAGGATTGACAAAGATGCTCACTACTACTAAATCATTTTCTGAGACCGCACGTTTAATGAGACTCAGATGACCTGGATGTAAAGCACCCATAGTGGGTACCAGTGCTAGGGTTTGTCCTGGTGATAGGGAAGCTAAACTGGAACGTAAGCCAGAAACCGTGGTAAGTAAACGCATTGTTGATTCTCTTGAGCAGTCCTCCAAATCTATAACTCTAATCTATTTTAGAAAAAATTTCATTGCTTACCGCTCTATAAAACCTACTCAAACTCATACAAGCAAGTCAAAAAGACTTAATTGTCTAGGTTTGAAGTTTACTTCCTGCTTCGTCAAAGTCTCAAGAGTCACGCTCTCGACGA
>CALGKL010000086.1 GCA_937930495.1 uncultured Gloeocapsa sp. | reverse complement strand
AGGGGTGAAATAGAGTGTTATGGTTCTTATTCGTGAGATTGCACAAGCAGCTATAGCCACAGGAAGTCTGACTCTAGCCAACGAACAAAAATTGCGGCTAATGTTAAACCAGAGTTGCGATCCAGAAGATTTAGAAGCCTTTATCAGTCTACAACTAGCAGTAATCGCGGGAAAGGTTAAACAGCAATCTCGTCAAACCGCTTCTTGAAACTAGATAATTGACCCACTGCTCTGGGATGATTATAACAAAAAAGTAGCCATGAGCACAATTATTTTAGAATCAAATAACTTTTACCAAAGATTAAAAAAACAAATAAGTATAGCCCAGGAAACAGGAGCATTACAGTCTATCCCCACCGCTTATGAAATCGTGGCTGATGGGGGTATTGACTTTGTGGTGAGAATCGTGACTAATTTAATCCGCAAAGAGGAAGCACAAAAAAAAGAAGCAGTTAAACCCAATTTTAATCCTTTTCTTCCCTACGAACCAGATTTATTTGTTGCAGATATTTCTGATACACATTTATGTCTGTTAAATAAATATAATGTTATAGACGAACACTTATTGATTGTTACTCGTGAGTTTGAAGAACAAGAAAAGTTATTAAATTTTGCCGACTTCTTAGCCCTGTGGGCGATTTTAAAACAATTTAATGGTTTAGCCTTTTATAACTCAGGTAAAATAGCGGGAGCTTCTGTTAAACACAAACATTTACAAGTAATTCCTCTAGAATTAGCTCCTGGAGTTCCGGGAATTCCTCTAGAAGGAATTATGCATAAGATTGAGTGGAGAGAATCAATAGGAATAATTACCCCTTTGCCCTTTAGGCATGCTTATACTAAATTGGATTATCAAGAGTCAAATACCCTAGAAGAATTGGCACAAATCAGTTTTAATAACTATCAAAAATTATTAAAGACTTTGAATTTAATCGAGGGAAAACCATACAATCTATTAATGCGAAAGGAATGGATGTTAATAGTGCCACGCTCTCAACCCGGTTATCAAGATATTGGGGTTAATTCTCTTGGTTTTGCGGGAGCGATGTTAGTAAGTTATCGGGAACAATTAGATTTTGTCAAGGAATATCAACCTTTAAATATTCTTAAAGCAGTTGCAATGACTAAATAAAGATAATGCTACAGATTATTAATTTAAACGTTTATTATGGTGAGAGTCATATTCTCCGAGATGTGGATCTGACTGTACCTACAGGAGAAATGGTTTGTTTAATCGGACGTAATGGGGTGGGAAAAACAACTCTGCTGAAAACGATTATAGGGTTACTTAAACCTCGAACTGGAAAAATTATTTACGATGACAAAGAGTTATTACGCTATTCTACAGACCAACGGGCACGTTTAGGTATTGGTTATGTCCCCCAGGGAAGGGAAATTATCCCTAGTTTAACGGTAAAAGAAAATTTACTCTTGGGTTTAGAAAGTTTAGGAAACAGAGGTAACCAGAAATCAGAAATACCCGCAACAATCTATGAATTATTCCCCGTTTTAGAAACCATGTTATCTCGGAGGGGGGGAGATTTAAGTGGTGGACAACAACAACAATTGGCGATCGCCCGTGCTTTGATGGGACAACCCCGTTTATTGCTGTTAGATGAACCTACAGAAGGTATTCAACCCTCGATTATTTTGGAGATTGAAGCTGCGGTACGTAAGATTATCGCAGCTACGGGTATCTCAGTACTGTTAGTAGAACAACATTTACACTTTGTGCGTCAAGCCGATCGATATTATGCCATGCAAAAAGGAGGTATTGTCGCTTCTGGTTTAACGAAGGATTTGAGTAAAGAAATTATTCAAGAATTCCTAGCGGTATAATCACAGATTGCTTGGGTTAAACCGTCTAGAGTATATTCTCTGGCTTCTAGATCGACTCTCCCGAATAATTTTTGACAAGTTTTTGAGGTTTGGGGTCCTATCGAAGCGATAATTACGCCATCGAGGATCGAAGAGGGTAAAGATGCTGTTAATTTGGCGAAATTCTCTGCAGTTTTAGAACTAGCAAAAGTAATGATGTCAATCTCGTGGTTAACTAAAGCAGTTTGACTGAGGGGATCTAAACCCTGGGGACATTGAGACTGATAGGCTGCAACTTCAGTAACGATTGCACCTTGTTTGGTAAATTCCTGGAGGAGAATTTCTCGTCCTCCTGTTTCTACCCTGGGAAAGAGAATCTTGAGATTAGCTAATGCTTCAGGGAAATTAGCCACTAAAGAATCAGCCACAAAATTGGGGGGAATAAAATCCGGTTGAAGATGATATTTAGCTAAACTACTAGCGGTTTTTTGACCAACTACGGCTATTTTCAGCTTACCTAACCCCCGGATATCTCCTGTTTGGCTAATTAAACGTTCCAGGAAATATTCTACCGCGTTAGCAGAGGTTAAAATTAACCAGTGAAACTGATTAATAGAGGCGATCGCCCGATCTAATTCGGTCCAATCCGAAGGCGGGGTAATCTCTAGGGTTGGCATTTCGATAACCTTTGCCCCTTCTTTTTGTAGTATTTTTGTGAACTCGCTCGCTTGTTCAGCAGCGCGAGTAACCAAGATAGTTTTACCCGTCAGAGGTAGAGATTGAGACATAAAACGTTGTTGGATAACTTGACCAATGATGATTACCCCTGGTGAAATCGAGGTCTGGTTGGTTTTTTCTACTATATCAGCTAAAGTCCCCAGCCAAAGCCTTTGGTTTTTGGTGCTACAAGATTGTATAATCGCTATCGGTTCCCTAGGCGATCGCCCCTGGGCTTGTAAATTATTAATAATTATCTCTAAATTACTTGTTCCCATCAAAATTACTAGAGTGTCTATTTTAGTTAAAACATACCAATCCAAAGCATCGGGTTGATGTCCACTGACAACCACAAAATGACGACTCAAGAGAGGATCAGTCAGGGGGATACCAGCTAATAAAGGAGCGACCAAAGCGGAGGAAAGTCCCGGAATCACCTGATAAGGACAATTAGCTTCCACTAAAGCCTCAATTTCCGACCGAGAACGTCCAAAAATAAACGGATCGCCACTTTTTAACCTAACTACCCGTTTTCCTTGGTAACAATAAGCCACGAGTAACTGATTAATTTGACTTTGGGGAGTACTTACTTGTCCTCCTCGTTTACCCACATCTATCTTTAAACAATTTTCTGGAACAATAGTTAACAATTGGGAGTCTATTAGAGCATCATAAACCAACACTTCTGCTGTTGCTAAGATCTCTTTAGCCTGAAGTGTCAGCAAGTCTTGACTACCAGGACCACCACCTACTAGATATACTTTCCCTATGTTGTTGTTTTCTCGAAAAAGACTCATAATA